>CAILKW010000176.1 GCA_903834845.1 uncultured Bacteroidia bacterium
AAGGTGACATTTGAAGGAAAACACTCTTTTGTTGTCAACCCTGGAATAAGAAGGTATTCGTTAAATGTTCGGGATACATCGTTAAAGTATTGTGCCATAACATTATATTAAAATTGTTTCAACATTAATGCAGAAAAACCTACATTAAGAAAATTTTGCAAAAGTAACGAACTCACGAAACTTATTCAAACGGTAGAGTGAGAAACTTATTTTTTATCCCGTGAATGATAAATATGGATTCTGAAATCGAAGCGATCAAGTAGGATGCGATCCCGAAAGGCGCAAAGGTGTGGAAACGGTTTTATTTCCCAAAAGCTGCCCAGCAATGGTATTACAAAACTGTGGCTGCTGCAATGGAGAAAAGAGAAACTGAGTTTGGCAAACCATTAAGTTTGCTTTCGGAGCGATTAACTAAGTCAGTTAATGAGGTTTTTGGTTAAAGAATCAGAATAGCGTTCCTTCTTTTTATTTTTTGAGTAGCCCCTTTCTGATAAGCTGATATTCAATTTGCAAAATTAAATTATTACTTTCACAAAAATCTTTGAACTCTCGCTTTTGTTCATTACTTTTGCGTGTTCATTGATAATGAACATCGAATTGAAATGAACATCCAAGGTTATGAAAACAGAAAAATACATTCTTGATGAAGCTATTTTATGCTTATTCAAATATACTAATATCCAGGCTGTTGTAAAGAATGGCCGACTGCGGAATGATGCTTTCCTGATGATTGCCAATGAAGAATTCGTCATTGAAATTAAGTCTGAGGTTACAAAAGGAAACAAGGGCCTTGTTCTTGCCAGCCTCAAGGGGAGTTCACGCGAGAATAACCTTCCGATCATCCTGATTACAAAATATATCCCTGTGGAGATTGCAAAAGAGTACGTCTCTGAAGGGGTGAATTACCTTGATATTGCTGGTAACTGCGACATCAGGCAGCACAACCTGGTGCTTCTTATCGAAGGGAAAAAGATCGATAAGACCGGCAAAGTTGAACAGCCACGTGCCTTTTATGAAACTGGCATCAAGTTGATTTTTCAGTTTTTGGTAGAACCGGCTAAGGTCAAGCTCACCTACCGTGAACTGGCTGAGCTGGCCAATATCTCTTTAGGTTCTGTAGGTGCGATCATGCAGGAATTGATCGATCTCAATTTTATCCTAAAGACAAAACAAACCATGAAGCTCAAGAATACCAAGGAGCTTTTAAACCGTTGGATAACTGCATATCACGATGTTCTTAGGCCACGATTGTTTAGGAAACAGATGCGCTTCGTACGACCGGAAAGCTATGTCAAATGGAAGGAAATAGACCTGAATCATACCAATGGCCTTACTTTCTGGGGTGGGGAGCCAGGTGCAAACCTTCTTAATGGTTTCCTCCATCCAAGTATTTTTACGATCTATACCGACCGTAATTGGCAAAGTTTCAAAGATATTGACCTTGTGCCTGACGAAAACGGGAAAGTGGAAATATTGGAGATATACTGGGGACCTCAAACCTATAAAGGCATCCCTCCGGTACTGATTTATGCAGACCTGATGAGAAGTGGAAGCGACCGTAACATCGAAACAGCTAATATGATATTAAGCAATGAGTTACAATATATCAAGTGAATTTATTGGCATCCTTCGTGCCGAAGTTGATAAAAATGAGGATAGCCAATTAATTAACCAGATGATCGAAACTCATTCAGGGTTAAAATATGAAGATGTAATTGGTAGTTTGCTCGCCATCAAAAATGAACTAAGTAAATAATTTACAGTATAATATGACTAATACACCAGAAACCAACGAAGAAATTGTCCTTAACGACAACCAGATTATTTGTGCCTTAACGGATGCGATAAAACCTGCTAAAAGCAAGGAACTTACTCTCCAATCGCTGATTGCAATGCTCAATGAGGAGTATGGCTTTGAAATGAGCGACATGGAACGTGATTTTACCTTTGCCTATAGCGACCAGGAGGGCAAGAACAAACGCCAGAAAATTGACCTTGCTGTTTTTGAAGAGTCACGGCTTCACTTTGAGTGAAGCCGTGACTAAGCCTGATAACCGAAAATTTACTTTATTTGACGAGGCTTATGGCTGGCAAAACAGTTTTATTGTATTATTTTTACCAAAATTAGGCCTGTTTTAATATTGGCCTTGATATTGAGCTAAATATGAACGGGAAATCAAAATATACAGGTTCATTTACGGCTGGTGCATTGTTGCACCGCGAGTTCGTTGTGATACAGCAATTCATGCAGGATGAAAACCTAAAAGAGTTGCTTGCACTCGAAATTAAACAAAACAAGCATCTGGCAATTAAGACAGAAACCGGAAGAAAAAGAATCGTCAGCGAGATGCAGATCAGGATTCAACATGCACCTGCTGCATTTTGGGATTTCTTTTACAACCTGCCTGAAACAGAACAAAAACTGGCTCTTTTTTATTTGTGTCTGAAGACTTATTTACTGGTTTTTGATTTGCACTTCGAGGTGGTCGTCCCAAAATGGAAACTACATACTAAAGAGTTGGATACCTTAGATATACAGATGCGT
>CAILKW010000177.1 GCA_903834845.1 uncultured Bacteroidia bacterium
ACCATAACTCCATTTTCATCACATAAATTGAAAAAATCCTGATCCTCATATACATTGCCACCCCAACATCGAATCATATTGCAATTCAGATCTTTAATCATAAGAATAGCATCTTTCAAATGGCGTTTGTCTCTGCTGTGCAAGGCATCTAACGGAACCCAGTTTGTTCCACGTACAAAAATCTTTTCTCCATTTATTTTGAATACAAATTCACCGGGGGTTTCTTTGGTTGTAATCTCTGAAAAAATTAAATTGGCTGTACGGATGCCAATTTTTTGTGTTTTTTCATCCAAAATATTTTTTTTATCATCAACGATCCTAACTGTTGCATCGTATAATGCCGGATCTCCGTAACCTCTGGGCCACCAAAAATCAACATTATCCAGATTAATTCTTTGCCGACTTGAATGGGTAAACAGCTTGAACGAATTATTATAGAGCATTTGAGAACCTCTCCTCAAGGAAACTTCCATTGTCAATCCATCAATTGTAGGATAGTCTGTTATAAATTCCCAGTCTAATAGTAATTGTGCCTTTTTTTGAGTAACATCAACACTATTAGTCATCCAGTAAACCTGTTGCAACCTTGTCTGCTTTTTTATTTCCAGACGGACTTCTCGCCAAAGTCCAGCACTCACTAATCGTGGCATAATATCCCAACCATACATGTGAGGAGCTTTACGCACATTTACAGCCTCTGCACCCAAATCCATACGTGTACCTACTACACCGTTTACATATTTCCTACTTTCATTAACTGCCGGATTGATACAGATGTAAATAGTATTACTACCTTTTGGATTAAGTAAGTCAGTAATATCAAACCGATGGTCTATTAACATATTGTCGGTTTTTCCCACAAATTTATTGTTGATCCAGATGTTTCCGAAACAATCAAGGCCATCAAAAACAACCTCAACATTTTCACCCTGAGTAAACTTAGGAGTTTCAAATTCTTTGTAATACCACCACTGGTAAGCCTCGTATTTTCGGAGATCATAAATATTGTTTCCAATCTCGGGGTTTGTAATTATTTTTGAAGATAACAAATCCAACTCAACATTACCCGGAACAGTGGCTGGTATCATTGACCAGTTTTTGATCATTAAATCATCAGGTGTAGCAGGTGCATTTTTATCATAAAGTCCATAGTACAAATTCCATGAACCATTCAAGGTTATACAGTTATGATCATAAGCCTGTAAACACAAACTCAGGAAAAGCTGGAACAAAACAATAATCAAAACACGCATAAATATCTGATTTTAAATTACAATAGCAAAAATACTGATTATCAAATATCTTTTAACATATAACTAAATCGTTTTAGCAAAAATACAAAAAAATTATGAGCCGCAAGATTTTCGAATAATAAAATCAGTTTTAAGTGTAATTTTTTGAAATTTAGCAATATTTTCCGGATGTTTAATCTGGCTGAGAAGAACCTGAACCGCTGTTTTACCTATTTCTTTAAGTGGCTGATTGACAACAGTAACCGGACTAATACAGATTTTATAGGCATCAGGATTATCGAAACTTACAATTGCAATGTCATCAGGAATCTTTAATCCTAAAGTTGAAATACACTCAATACCATTAATACCAAGCTTGCTGGTTGAAAACAGTATTGCATCAACTTTTTTACTCCCCGTTTTCGCGACCAACTCTTTAATGGCACGTGCAACATCCTTATTATCATGAGAAAAAGGCAAAATTTTCACAAGAGAATCGTCCAATGCGACAGAAGCATCAAGTAATGCCTGCCTGTAACCTTCAGTCCGATCTTTCATATTAACAAGATCCATATTCACTGTGATATTGGCAATTCTTTTCCTCCCCAAAGCCAGCAGATGATTTGTTGCCCGGTAAGCAGCATCGAAGTTATCAACAACAATGTAATTACATTCGATTTCAGGGAAGTAGCGATCAATAAGCACAAAAGGGATTGTGCCGTTTGCAAGAGTCCGGATTTGTTCCTCGCTCTTCATTGGGGGAGAAATAATGTAACCGTCCACCTGACTTTGTTGCAGCATAGCGATTTGCTGTTTTGATTTTTCAGGATTCTCGTCCGAACTGCAGAAAATTATGCGGTAGCCGAAACGGGCAGCTTCCTGCTCAATTTCGCGTCCCAATATTCCAAAAAAGGGGTTTGCAATGTCGGCAATAATCAAACCAATTGTGTTTGTTTTGCCTGTTCGCAATCCCTGAGCAATTCTATTAGGCGTGTAGTTCAGTTCTTTGGCAACATCCAAAACCTTTTTACAAATATCGTCACTTATCCTGAATTCTTTTCCTTTTCCATTCAACACAAAAGAAACCAGTGTTTTAGAAACTCCAAGATGTTTGGCAATGTCATTTAGTGATGTTTTCTTCATGAAAAATTCTTGCTGATAAATTAGAGTACAAAAATAATAATTGGTTTCCAATATTTAAATCGAAATTGCTACCCTACTAAGTATTCTCGAATTTGGATTCGAACCTCAAAGCAGATAACTTTGGGACGGCAGAAGAAAAGTTCTTTCGATAATCACCACAATATTATGTGTTTTGCTTTTATAAATACAATACGTTGAATTTAATTCAGATTTTGGAGTGTGGCCAGAACAATAAGGGAATAAGGTTATTGTCGCGGTAGTGTATTTTGAGTTACTAAGGTTACAGAATTTAAAATAAGGTGTTTAGCCTTTGAATAGCATTTTTTAAAAAACCTTTTTTCTAAAAAAACATTAGTATATCGCATCCTACTTTTGTGAAAAATATTCAAAGATTAAAGAGCCATTATCATAACAAGAAAATCTGGAATCATCCAACTTTATTCCGGTTGGCATCGAAAGCCCCATCAGTAACATGAAACAAACAGAAAGTGTCTTGAACTCACCTATCTTAACTTTGTCCGCATTTCGGTTTATGCAGTGTATGGGCTAAATCTGATTCACTAAATTACTATCAATGTCAAGCTTAGCCAATATACATGATTCTGTCCTTCCTTGACTGGTTTCCTTGAGCTAAGGAAGAAATGGAGTACTTCGTAGGAAGTTTGTCGGCTAAAATCCGATCTGCGTGTATTTGCGAGCCGTTATTACGAAATATCCTATTAAGGCAAACAATCCATAAACAACAATTTCTTTGCAGAAGCTACAATAATAATTTTGGTGGTTTTGAATTTATTGTTCGCAGCATATTGCATCAGTTGAGCGGTGGCAGTTTTTACAGCCAGACTTAGAGCAACTTTTTCTTTTGCCGGTGTTTCAATTTCTTCGGCTTTGATGTATTTCAGCTCAATAATATAATCGTATTTCACATAAGCAGTAAATCTCCGGTCGGTTTCAAGGCAAATGTCGGCATAACCTTTGTTTTTTTCTTTTTCGCTGATTACATCATAAAGATTTGTGAGATTAAGCCATGCTAAGAGGAAAGTTTTAAGACCCTCTTCATGGAAAGTAAAATCGCGGATTGAAACGGCTTCATAGAATTTGTCAATAATGTATTGAATGGCAGGTTTCCATGTTCCGTCTAAAGCCATATCTGTAAAAATCTGTTCCAAAAAATCTTTATCTATTCTTAGTTTATACACTTCATCTAATGATTTTTGGATATACTCCCACAATAAAGTGTTTATCAATTTATTGGGAATAGTAAATGTATATCTTCCTGCCGGTGAAATCTCTTTAAGAGTGGTAAAACCCAAGTAAAACAAAAGAGAGCGGAATTTCTCTGCATTTATTAATTCGTTAACGGCAAAACTGCGAACTAAACGACCGGTAGTTTCTTTGGTTTGAACCAAGTCTTTGAGTATTGAAAAATTCCCGTTAAGTTTTTTTTCTTCCAATATCAGAAAACGAAGCTTTCCGTAATCAGTTCGCAAATTCTCATCAATCAAATTTAATGGAATTCGCTTTAAAGCAAGATGTTCCTTAATAAAGTACAAAATTGAAGTTGAATTGAAAATATTATTTTCAATTAGGTTTTCGTCGAAACAGTAATTGTCGTACCACTCTGATAATAAAGGAAAAAGCGTTTCATATTGTCCCGGAATATAATACTCAATAAGACCCTTTAGTTCATACTTGTTAAAGCCTACCATAGAGGCAAAATCGGGCCAAAGCGAAATATTATCACCTATATTAAATCCGCTGGTTACATCGGCCATAACCAAAGGTGATACTCCTGAAATAAAGAGCCGGTCTATTTCCCGGTTGTCGGTCATACCTTTAATAAGAGTGAAGAAATTTCTTAAAAATCCACCGGCATGGGTAATTTTCCGATAGATTTCTTCGTTATACTCTATCAAAACATTATTGGCAAAATTATCGTATTCGTCAATAATCAGGTAAAACGAAACATGCTTCCTTTTCATTTCGCTTTGGAATACAAGCCACATATCTCCGGGATCAATTTGATTTTCAATTTTTTTGGAAATTTCTTCATCCAAACCGTACCTGGTTTTGTACTTTGAGATAAAACCATCCAGTGCTACCCAGACATTCAGACAAAAACCATGTTTAAGTTGTTCGATAGTACCTTGTGTCTTAACCATCGAAAAATTAAACCTTAACACCGGATATGAATTTCTTAAAGGAGTCGAATTTTGACCAATATAGGTATCTCCAAATAATCGTTCAAATTGATCTGCGCCATTTATATCATAATAATGTTCGAGCATAGAGATAAACAGGCTTTTACCGAAACGGCGTGGACGGAGGAAAAACAGATACCTGCCTCCCATATTTTCAATTTGTTCGATATACTTTGTTTTATCAACAAAATAGTAATTTTCTGTTTGA
>CAILKW010000178.1 GCA_903834845.1 uncultured Bacteroidia bacterium
ACACAGGATCAATGGAACAATTCCCCCTATATCAGGCCTGTTGATATTTTGAAATAAAAATTGACTTAAAAATAGCTATTCTGAAAAGATACTTTGAAAATGAATTTACAAAAAAAGAACTAAATATGAAATCGTCAAAATTTACTTTTTATTTTTACCAACTTTTAGTAATTGCAAACTTTGCATTTACGTCAGGCAATTGTCTTGCCCAATCACAATCTTTTGTTCTTGAGTTGGATTCAACAAAAACTAATCAACTCAAAGTTGAACCTCAATCCAAATATGTTTGGCAGCTGCAAACCTCAGGGAAGGATCCATGGATCTATACGCAGCCCTTAAAACAGGGACTCAGCAAGGATTCTAAAATCCTGTCATTTGAGTATTTCTGTCCCAAAGGATTAGACCATATACAGGTTTACTTTGGACCAGTGATCAGTTCTGAAAACTCCAAACTCGTTCTCAGAATTGGCCTTTCGGAAGGCTGGGTAGGTTATTCCATAGATTTGAGTAAAGAGATAAAAGAGTGGGGAAAGGCTGGTGATTTTCTCCGACTCGACTTTGGAAACCGACCAGATGTAACTATTCAAATCCGAAATCTGATGCTTCGACCAAAGACCGAAAGAGAAAAAGAGCTGGCTGCCAATCGCGAAGCAAAAGTAAAACAGGAAGCCGATATGGAAACCCGTTTAAAGGAATATCTGGCAAAGAATTATAACTCTGAAATTACTAAAGTCGAAGTTGAGGAATCAAAAATTTCGGTAGAAGGAAAATTTAGAGCCTCCGGTCAGGTTTATTTGTGTGAAGTACCACCTTACCGGAATGTAACCGAAGAAACGACCTTTGAAACGGCTATACTCCTTAAATCTAAAAGGTTTGACATGGAATTTGATCGCTATGTGTCTAAGAATGGCATTAACTACGACAGGTTACTTTCGAAATGGGTATTAGCCGAAAAAACCGGAGCAGGTTACCAGTTGCTATCACATGCCCGTTATCCGGATATTATCAAATCCGAATATAACTATCCCAAAGAAGTCGCTAAAGGACGTAAAGGAATAGGTGGCTTCAGCACAAACCGGGGTCATCAGGAAGATCTTGAGGAACTTAGTGCTACAAGCGCAACCGTAAATATCTGGTTCGCCAAATTCATGTTCACCAATCCGGCTCCCGATAGGATTGAGCATGTTTATAACGGAAAATCTTATTATTTCAGGAAAAAGGAAGTTGCTATGTTTGATTCAACTTTCCGCACCACTGCAAGAAAAGGAATAATAACTGCAGCAATCTTACTGATTGATAAGGCCGAATCCTGTCCTGATCCCGAAATCGGACGACTACTTCAGCATCCAGATATGGATCCGGCTGGTATTTACAGTATGCCAAATATGACTAATCCTGCGAGCGTTGATTGTTATGCTGCCGCACTTGACTTTTTAACCGGTCGTTACAGTCGTGCAGACAAAAAATACGGAAGATGTAACCATTGGATCATGCACAATGAGGTAGATGCCGGATGGGAATGGACTAATATGGGTGAAAAAACAGCCCTTATTTTTATGGATACATACATAAAATCTATGCGCCTTTGCTATGCAATAGCCCGGAAATATAACCCTAACAGTGAGGTCTTTGTCACACTCACCCATTACTGGGCATGGACATCACATCCACGATTTTACCCTTCAAAAGATCTTATGGAAATGCTGATTAGGTATTCCAAAATTGAAGGTGATTTCCAATGGGCGATGGCACATCATCCTTATCCTCAATCGTTGATGGAACCCAAAACATGGTTAGATAAACAGGTTGATTTTACCTTCAACACTCCATTGATCACATTTGCAAATCTTGAAGTGCTAAATGCCTGGATCAAATTGCCCGAGGTTCTATACAAAGGAAAAAATAAGCGTACTTTGTGGCTTTCAGAAAACGGGACAAATTCCAAAACTTATTCAGAACAAGATTTAAAGGAGCAAGCTGCCGGTTTTGCCTACACTTGGAAAAAGATGGAAAAACTTAATGGAATAGATGGTTTCCAATGGCATAACTGGTTCGATAACAGAGGAGAGGGAGGATTACGAATCGGGCTTCGCCGTTTCCCTGATGACGAAAAGGATCCGGGTGGAGCAAAACCCGTCTGGTACGTTTTTAAAGCTGCCGACACAAAAAACGAAAATGCTGTTTTCGATCCTTATAAAGAAGTAATTGGTATTAAAGACTGGAAAGAAGTTCAATATCAGGGAAAAATTGGGTACTGATTAAGATGGTTAAGCTCTAAATATGAATATGATAGCCTGTTTACTTAAATTCCATATTATATTATAATCCTTGAATGTTACTTCCAGACTTCAATTCAGAAATATTGGTTTTAAGGAAGGTCTGAACAATATGACTATTACTAAGGACAATCTGGGGTATATATGAATTGCAACCAATGAAGGCATAAGTCGTTACAAAGTGAATGAATTCATGTCCTATTTTGATAAGCCAAAGGTTACCAATTGAATCAACTTAAACCATTTCAATACAATCCTTAGTACAGAAAAATGGATTGATATATGCTGGTACAGATAAGGGATTTTTCCGCTTCCGATCCGTGGAGAGCGAATTTATGTAACTTGGGAAAACCTGCTTTGGAGGTCTTTATTTAAACAATTTTTTATGACAGATCGGGAGTGCCTTGGTGCTGTTTAGAAAACAATGCCGGGATTGCATTTTATAATGAACAACACGATGTTTTTGATTTTTACAACTACCCTTATAACTCACTGAATTAATCACTTTAAGTGAAGCAATTAATAAACCATCCCGAAAGGCAAAAAAGTGTGGGAACGGTTTAATGTTCCAAAAGCTGACCAGTAATGGTATTACAAAACAGTGGCTACTGTGATAGAAAAAAGAGGAACTGAGTTTGGCAAACAATTAAGTATCCTTACATAACGTTTAACTAAGTCTGTTAAGGTGATTTTTGGTTAAAAACAAGAATTGTGTTCTTCCATTAAATGAACACCCAAGGTTATAAAAACAGAAAAATACATTCTTGATGAAGCCATTTTATGCTTTTTCAAATATACCAATATCCAAGCTGTTGTAAAGAATGGCCGACTGAGGAATGATGCTTTCCTGATGATTGCCAATGAGGAGTTCGTCATTGAAATAAAGTCTGAGGTTACAAAAGGGAACAAAGGGATCATATTGGCCAACCTAAAGGAGACTTCCCGCGAAAACAACCTTCCGATCATCCTGATTACAAAATATATCCCCGTGGAGATTGCAAAAGAGTACGTCGCTGAAGGGGTGAATTACCTTGATATTGCTGGTAACTGCAACATCAGGCAGCACAACCTATTGATTCTTATCGAAGGGAAAAAGATCGATAAGACCGCCAAAGTTGAACCACCACGTGCCTTTTATGAAACTGGTATCGAGTTGATTTTTCAGTTTTTGGTAGAACCGATGAAGGTCACGCTCACCTACCGTGAACTGGCTGAACTGGCCAATATCTCTTTAGGTTCTGTGGGAACAATCATGCGGGAATTGATCAATCTAAATTTTATCCTAAAGACAAAACAAACGATGAAGCTCAAGAATACAAAGGAGCTTTTAAACCATTGGATAACTGCATATCACGATGTTATAAGGCCACGATTGTTCAGGAAACGGATGCGCTTCGTACGACCGGAAAGCTATGTCAAATGGAAGGAAATCGACATGAACTAAACCAATGGCCTTTCGTTCTGGGGCGGGGAGCCAGGTGCCAACCTCCTTAATGGTTTTCTGCACCCTAATATTTTTACGATCTATACCGACCGTAATTGGGCAAAGCTTTAAAGATATTGAACTTGTGCCTGACGAAAACAGGAAAGTGGAAATATTGGAGCTATTCTGGGAGCTTCAAACCTATAAAGGCATCCCTCCGATCCTAATTTATGCTGACCTGATGAGAAGTGGAAGTGACCGAAACATTGAAGCAGCTAATATGATATTAAGCAATGAGTTACAATATATCAAGTGAAAATTTCTGCTTACGAATTTTACAAACTTCTGAACACCGAAGTAAGAAAATTGGATGAATGTCTGCTGATTAGCCAGATCATGGAAACACATTCGACTTTGAAAATAAATCACTAAATTTGTTTTGATAAATGAATAATCTTAAAGTATGATCACAGAGAACGATATACGCTTAATAGTTGCCAGTGGCGAAGGATATAACGCTGAATTTAAAGTTTCTGTTCCCTCGAAAGTGCGGGAGCTGTCCGAAGAGGTATGTGCGTTTGCAAATGCAGCGGGAGGAGTTGTACTTATCGGTGTTGACGACCAAAATGTGATTAAAGGCGTGACAATTGATAATTCAAAGCGTTCCGCTATTCAAAATTCAATAGGCGATATCTCCCCTTCACTTTATTGCTCCATTTCCATTGTTGAAGTGGAGGGAAAGCGTATTGGTATAATTGAAGTTCCATCGGGGCCAAACAAACCGTATGTATTGGCAGGAGCGATCTATGTGCGGATAGGACCGAATTCACAGAAACTTACAACTGCCGAGCAGATGCGCGATTTTTTTCTGCAGTCGGGTAAAATCTTTTTTGATGAAGCCGATTGTAAGGAATTTGTAATTGAAAATCAAGTTGATGGTGAGGTGTTGACAAACTTTAAGCGAGCTGCCCACCTGACTGAAAATACACCAGATATGCAGATTTTTAAAAATCTGAAACTGTTGACCGATGATAATCAATTCAAAAATGGTGCAGTTTTGTTTTTCGGAAAACAGCCTGAATTGATCTTCGAAAAAGCGGTCTTGCGCTGTGTTGCCTTCAAGGGAATAGATAAACAATATATCATTGACGATAAATTCTTTGGCGGACCGCTTTATAATCAATACAATAAAGCTATTCAGTGGCTTAAAGAAAAAACCAATTTACGATACGATATTGAGGGACAAGGTTCCGGCCCGCGTAAAGAGATTTGGGAAATACCAGAAATCGTATTCAAAGAGGCCATTATTAACAGCCTCTCACACCGCGACTATTACGACAAAGGGGCAACAATTATAGTGGAGCTATTCGATGACAGGATTGAAATATCCAATCCCGGCGGTTTGGTTAGTGCAATCAGTAGGGCTGATTTTGGGAAACGAAGCCATTCAAGGAACCCGCTTATCTTCGGGCTTTTTGCGCGTATGCAACTCGTTGAGCAAGTGGGTTCTGGTATTAACAGGATGAACAATTTAATGTCACAAGCCGGATTGTCTGCTCCGGAGTACAACACCGAAGGCATGTTTTCCATTACACTAAAACGGCCAAAATCGAATGATTATTCTGATTATCAAAATTTTGTAGGTGAAAAACTAAGCGATAAATATAGCTACAAACCAGGTGATAAACCAGGTTATAAACTAAGTGATTCCATGAGAAATGAACTAAGAACTGTGGAGAAAAGTTCGGAGAAAATTATTACATTAATATTGCAAAATAACTTCATTACGATTTTTGAATTATCCCAAAAGATTGGAATAACAACAAGAGCAATTGAAAAACAGATACATAAGCTTCAAAACATGAAAGTAATCGAGCATATTGGTCCTGAAAAAGGCGGCCACTGGAAGCTTTTAGATAAAACAATTCACCCAAAAAGTTCGGAGAAAAGTTCGGAGAAAAGTTCGGAGAAAAGTTCGGAGAAAATTATTTCATTAATGTTGCAAAATAACTTCATTACGATTTTTGAATTATCCCAAAAGATTGGAATAACAACAAGAGCAATTGAAAAACAGATACATAAGCTTCAAAACATGAAAGTAATCGAGCATATTGGTCCTGATAAAGGCGGCCACTGGAAGCTTTTAGATAAAACAATTCACCCAAAAAGTTCGAAGAAAAGTTCGGAGAAAAATATTGAACAAAGGTTGAAGTTAGAAGAGTAACGGTTCAATGTCCCAAAAGCTGCCCAGCAATGGTATTACAAAACTGTGGCTGCTGCAAGTGAAAGAAGATCACAGGAACCCTTTGACACACTGAACAACCTCTCCGGGAAGCTGACCCAAACTGTTAAGGAGGTATTTGGAGAATAAGATCAGAAAGTAATCCTGATAACCGAAAATTTACTTTATTTGGCGAGGCTTATTGCTGGCAAAACAGTTTTATTGTATTATTTTCACCAATATTAGGCCTGTTTTAATATTGGCCTTGATATTGAGCTAAATATGAACGGGAAATCAAAATATACAGGTTCATTTACGGCTAGTGCATTGTTGCACCGCGAGTTCGTTGTGATACAGTGATTCATTCAGGATGAAAACCTGAAAGAATTGCTTGCACACGAAATTAAACAAAACAAGCATCTGGCTATTAAGACAGAAACTGGCAGAAAAAGAATCGTTAGCGAGATGCAGATCAGGATTCAATATGCACCTGCTGCATTTTGGCCTTTTTTTACAACCTTCCTGAAACAGAACAAAAACTGGCTCTTTTTTATTTGTGTCTGAAGACTTATTTACTGGTTTTTGATTTGCACTTCGAGGTGGTCGTCCCAAAATGGAAACTACATACTAAAGAGTTGGATACCTTAGATATACAGATGCGT
>CAILKW010000179.1 GCA_903834845.1 uncultured Bacteroidia bacterium
AGACTAAGCCTGCCCGGAAGTACAAATAATTATTATAAAGATATCAGCACAATGGCCTATCGGAGTAATGACAAAATAACCGTTAATCTTATGGATTCAGCTCTGGTAAATGTAACATGCGACAGAGAAATTTTGAATAAAGAGGCAATAAACGATGGAGATATTTTTAATGAAGCTGGTATTTTGGCTGACGGTGGCAACGTCAACCTAATTTTTGAATTTAAATATCCGTTTAAAGCTTCTTCAATGTTTATTAAAAGAACATTGCCATCATAAAACCGGGTAAATGAATTTGATCTATCTGCATCACAAGATAATAAAATGTACAAAGAAATTCTGACGAGCAGGATACGTAATGATTTTGATTCTTATGAATTTAATCCTGTTAAAGCCAGATTTTATAAATTTACCGTCAAGGGTGGGTTCCAGGATAGTCTCAGGATACCGGAAATTCAGTTTAATCAGGATATCTATAACTTTTTGCCCGGGTTAAACGAACTGAATGCTTTGGCAGGGTTTCAAGTGAGGGAAAGGATTAACCCTAAAAAGATACTTAATAACCGGAAGAAGCCGGTTAAAGTATGTGAAATAGTTGATCTTACTGCAAAAATGGATATTAATGGTGTTCTGAGGTGGGATATCCCGGATGGTAACTGGACTATTTTACGTGTTGGATATACTTTAATAGGAAAGCATAATGAGGGGCCTCCGGTGAGTATAGGGTTTGAAAGCGATAAACTAATTGCAGAGGCAACACGTGCATACTTTGAAGGGATGAAAAATATATTTTTTCGAGGTCGTGAAGAATACCTTGGTAAGACTTTAAATTCCATTTTGATGGATAGCTGGGAGTCACATTTTTTAAAATAGACTAAGAATTTCGCTGATGAATTTGAAAAGAGACGGGCATATTCAATTTACATATATCTTCCTGTTATTGCAGGAGAAATAGTTGAAAATGATGAAGTGTCGTATCGCTTCATATAGGATTTCAGACGAACAATCGCTGACTTACTTACCGAAAACCACTTTGGAGAAATGGCCGAATTATGCCATAAATATGGTCTTCAACTCGAAGTTGAGGCCGCAGGGGCACAACAAGCACAGAAAGATCCGATATTCTATTCATCCAAAGTTGATATCCATATTACAGAATTTTGGGTACAAAACTTTAAACCTAATGGCTCATTTATGGATGCCATTTCGGGAGGCCATATCTATAATAAAAGAGAATATTCGCAGCGAGCGAAGTATATGCTTCAGCAGGGAAATTTTAAAGCTGATGTACTTCTGTTTTATTCAGAGGGGGCTCAACCCGATCTGAATATGGCATATCGTAATAACGTACTATCCTATATTCCTAAAGGATACCGGTTTGATGGATGTGATGCGAATACAATCCTTAACCGTCTGAAAGTAAAAGATCATAAACTTGTCTTGCCAAATGGAGCTTCTTATCGTTTGCTTGTATTGCCTGAAAATCTTCAAAATACACCTGTTCTTCTTTCAAAAATAAAGGAATTGGTTAAGGCAGGTGCAATTATTTACGGTCCAAAGCCATTATGTTCTCCAAGCTTAATGAATTTTCCTGATTGTGATAGTATTGTCAGAAAACTTGGGGATGAAGTATAGGGCAATTATGACAGTTATGGTATCATTGAGCACAAATTTGGAAAGGGGAAAGTCCTGTTTGGAAAACCAATATCTACTGTGCTGAAAGAAGTTGCAATTTCTGATTTTGAATACATTGCTGAAAATAAGTCTGATTCTTTGGATTTCATCCACAGGGAAATAGGCAGTACTGACAGTTATTTTGTATCAAATCAGGAATCGCATAGAGTTAATACGACATGTAAGTTCAGGGTAAAAGGTAAAATTCCTGAATTCTGGGATGCAGAGACCGGAAAAATCAACAAGAGTGTAGTGTTTGAAAAAGATAAACTATTCACATCAGTTCAGGTTAGCCTTGAATCCAAATCGTCTGTTTTTGTTGTGTTTAATAAAACCGGTGACCGAAATCACATTAAAAAAATTGTTCTTAACGGCACACCCGTGAATGGATATTATTCTCTGAACGGAAATAATATTGAAGTTTGTAAATCCGGGAAATACAGGATTGAATACAGCAACGAAAGGCCAAAAGAATTTGAGATGACGGCTATACCAGATCTATTAGAATTGAACGGTCAGTGGATAGTTACGTTTGATAAAAACTGGGGAAGCCCGGGAGAGGTGTTTTTTGACACCCTTGTTTCATGGACAGAAAGGGCAGAAGAAGGGGTTAAGTACCATTCAGGCAAAGGTATATGTGAAAAACAGTTTGTAATTGATTCATCTCTGCTGAGAGCAAATCTGAAGATATACCTCAATCTTGGAGAAATTAATACGAATGCACGGGGCTATATTAATGGGAAAAAAGTGGGTACGCTATTGAAAGATCCTTATCGGATAGTGATATCCGGTTATTTATATCCTGATAAGAATAAACTGTTAATTGAAGGTGCAAATACATGGCCGAACAGGATTATGGGTGATTTAAACAGCAATGGTGTAAAGAATTATCCATGGTCAAATTCGACTTCTCATTATAATAAGGATTCAAAACTAATAAAGTCGGGTTTAATCGGGCCGGTTCTAGTTCAATTCCTCGGAACTTTAGATATTAATAATTGAAATACACAATAAATGGAGTTATTTGATTAAAGTGGCATCCAAACAACCGATATTTTAAATTAATTGCAAAATAGTAATATTGTGATTGGAATAGTATTGGATTCTAAACAATAGAAAAACAATTAAATAGAGTGTTTATGTTGGGAGTAAACAGTAACAGCAAAATATTTTTGCACTATATTTTTTCATTTTTAATATTTAATTTTGTAATAGTAATTATTAATTGTATATTTGCTTTTAGTTTTTGAGTAAAATAAAATTTAAAAATGCATTATCAATTCAACAATTTAAATTTGTCCTATGGAAAATAGAGGTATTTTTCTTGTTATTCCTTTAAAATCCATCTTCTGCTTTAATTTCAACCGAAAACTGAGGAGAAGCTGGATTTTATTATTGTTTATTGTCATCCAAATTTTTGGAATTAGTGTTTATGCAAGAGCACAACAGGTTTCTGTGAAAGGTACAGTTAAAGATCAGAAGGGAGAAACTCTGGTGGGTGTGTCTGTTCAGGTTAAAGGAACTACATCCGGTGTAGTCACCGATTCTGGCGGGAATTTCAACCTTGCCAACGTACCTTTAAAAGCTACTCTGGTTTTTTCTTTTGTGGGTTTGACAACACAAGAGCTATCATTAAATGGACGCAGTAGGGTTGATGTAGTATTGACTGAGGAGGCTGTCGGTCTTGATGAGGTGGTGGTTGTGGGTTACGGAACTGCGAAAAAAGTTAATTTAACTGGTTCATTTGCATCGGTAACGAGTAAAGAACTTAAAGCCATTCCCACATCTAATATTGTTACCGGGTTGGCGGGTGTACTACCGGGACTAAGGGTAACTCAAAAAACAGGGGAGCCGGGTGCTTATAATTCGACTTATGATATCAGGGGCTTTGGAACTCCACTTATCGTAATTGATGGGTTGGTATCAAATTCGAGTACCTTTGTCAGGCTTAACCCAAATGAGATAGATCAACTTACTATTGTTAAAGATGCGTCTGCAGCTATTTATGGTATTCAGGCAGCCAATGGTGTAATTCTTGTTACGACAAAAAAAGGTGATGCTGGAAAACCTAAAATTACTTATTCAGGATCATTCGAAGTTCAAAGTCTGGGCGAAGTTCTTCCGGTAGGTGATGCTTTAACATTTGCTACACTGGTTAACGAAAATAACATGAATCAAGGGCAGGCACCAACTTATACAGCTGATGATCTTCAAAAATACAGAGACGGGACAAATCCTTCGACAGATTGGAGAGCTGCTGTTGCAAATGATAAGACTTTTCAGATGCAGCATAACATTACCATTACCGGAGGAAGTGAAAAGATCAAATATTTTACATCAATGGGCTATCTGGATGAGGTAGGTCTTTGGAAAAGTGGTGACTTGAATTATAAAAAATATAATGTCAGAATGAGTGTTACCGGAAAAATATCAGATAATCTTGAAGCACAAATCAACCTGGCCGGTGTTCTTGATCCAAAAAATGAACCAATGATGGGAGTGGGGAATGCCCTCTTTTCAATAGGTCTGCAAAACCCTGCCACCCCCATTTATGCGAATAATAATCCGCAATATCTTTACGCTGCTGTAAGCGGTGAACATCCAATAGGACTTACAGATGCAAGTGTTGGAGGCTATACCAAAACCAGGAATCAAAATATTCAGGGGTCTTTTCAATTAAATTATAACGTGCCGTTCCTAAAAGGACTTTCAGCCAAATTTTTGTTTGGATTAGATAAGCAGGATAATTTCCAGAGGCAATGGAAACAAAAATTCCTGATGTACACTTATGACAAAGTTACCGATGTTTACACAAACTCACTTACTTTTAACGCGCCGTCAAATCTGTATGAAAGTTATTCTACTCTTATGAGAACAACTTTACTTGGACAGTTAAATTATGAAAAATCATTTCTTGAAAAACATAATGTCAAAGCTTCATTGATTTTTGAGGAACGATATGATGTAAATGATAATTTCAATGCAAAAAAGGAGTTTACAATTAATATTGATCAGTTTGCAGCCGGAATTGCAGCTAATCAGACGGTTGGAGCGAGCTATCCTTCTGAAAATGATAACCAGAATGTTATCGGCAGGCTTAATTATGATTTTGTATCAAAATATCTGTTAGAGTTTGGTTTTAATTACAGCGGTTCTTCTAAATTCCCTGCGGGGAAAAGATGGGGTTTTTTCCCATACACCTCGGTCGGTTGGAGAATCTCGGAGGAGAATTTCTTTAAAAGGGCACTACCCTATATAACTAATTTAAAAATTAGAGGGTCGTATGGAATTATGGGTGACGATGCCGCCTCATCTTTTCAGTATGTTTCAGGTTATAATTATCCCAGCGGTAATTATGTTTTCGGAACTTCACTTATACCTGGTTTAGGGTTTAGAGCATTACCAAATATGAATATTACATGGTTTACGGTTACCTCAAAAAATATAGCAATTGACTTTTCCGTGAGAAATGGATTGCTTTATGGACAACTCGATTTATTTCAGCGAAATAGGTCAGGTTTATTAGCTACACGCCTATTAACCATTCCGGGGACTGTTGGTGCTGCTATGTCGCAGGAGAACCTTAATGAAGATATGCGAAAGGGTTTTGAGGCTGTGCTTGGACACTCAAAAACAATTGGTAATTTACGGTACGATGTCTCATTGAACGTTACCTATACCCGTGGAATGCCAACCAAAATTGAAAGGGCAGCCGATGCCAATTCTTATCTTAACTGGAGAAACAATACCACCGACCGTTGGGATAATATTAGCTGGGGATATAAATATATCGGACAGTTTCAAACTGTTGCCGAGGCACTTAATTCGCCAATACAAGACGGTAAAGGAAATGCCACTTATAGACCAGGTGATTTAAAGTATGAAGATGTAAATAAAGATGGTATTATTGATAATCTCGACGTTGTGCCAATTGGAAGGAGTGTAACCAGGGATATGAACTTTGGGTTAACAGGCCGTGTAAGTTATAAGCAATTTGATTTTACCATCCTTCTTCAGGGAGCTGCATACGCAAACTATTCTTATAATGGTGCTTTGCAGTCACCACTTCTGCTTGGACGTAACACGCTTAAGGTATTTTTGGACAGATGGCATCGTGCTGATCTTTTTGATGTTAACAGTGCATGGGTTCCCGGTAAATTTCCTTCTACCTTTACGCCTACTTCTACCAATACTAATGCTTCATTATTCTGGTCTCCGGATGCTTCTTACCTGCGATTAAAGCAGTTGGAAATTGGCTATACTATTAAAAAAACATTGCTTTCCAAAGTTGGTGTTGACAATTTGAGAGTTTTCGCCTCCGGGTTTAATCTTCTTACATTTACAAAAATAACTTATGTTGATCCGGAACTTGACAGTGGTAACTGGAACTCCAATTATCCTATTACAAATATTTATAATTTTGGGATAAGCCTTACATTTTAAATAATACAATCATGAAAAAGAAAATAGTATTCTTAATAACAGTAATATCGCTTGGGATCATTAACTCCTGCAGTGATAAGAGACTTGATATCCTGCCTCTTAATATTGTTTCTTCTGATCAGGCTTTTTCAGACGAATCTACCGTACTCGCTTATTTGGCAAGTATTTATAATCAGCTACCAATGGAAGACCCCAGCTTCTATGGTTTATTTCAGCCTCAGCCCACTTTTACTGATGAGGCACTTAACGTATTGGAGCGTCAGAAAGCTTTTATCGGAGATGGAACAACATTCTCGTGGTGGGGATATACTCAGGTCAGAAATGTCAACGATTTCATCGCAAGAATTCCGAAAGGTACTATCAATGAAACATTAAAGAAAACTATGTGGGGTGAAGCCATGTTTGCAAGGGCTTACGATTACTTTCAGATGGTGAAACGTTACGGTGGTGTTCCGATTATTAAAATACCTCAGACTTTCACCGGGAACAACCTGGCAGAACTTCAGGTTCCCCGTAACACCGAAAAGGAAGTTTATGATTTCGTTATAAGTGATCTTGATTCTGCCGCTTTATTACTTCCTGAGACAAATATTAAAGGCCGTGTCAATAAATATACTGCAATTGCTTTTAAATCAAGGGTCATGATGTTTGCTGCATCAATTGCAAAATACGGAACCGTTCAACTTAACGGTTTAGTTGGTATTCCATCATCCAATGCGAATGCTTACTGGCAGGGAGCAATGGATGCTGCTAATTTGGTTATTAATTCAGGGAAATATTCACTCTATAACGGGAATCCTGATAAAACTGAAAATTTCAGATCTATGTTCCTTCTGGCCGATAACCCCGAATCAATACTCTCACGATTCTATTTTTATCCTGATAAAGTACATAGCTGGGATGCCTACTACCTTCCGGTTGCCATTAGAGGGCCAAGTGGCTTTGGCTCAAACATGGCACCTACATTAGACCTGATCGAACAGTTTGAGTACATTGACGGTACTTCTGGTCTGCTTCCAATGGGTACTCCTGTCGCCCCTGTTTATTACTCAAATCCTTTAGACCTTTATAAAAACAGAGACCCAAGATTATTGGCTTCTGTAACCGTTCCCTTCAGTTCGTGGAGAGGTACCGTTATTGATGTTCAGGCTGGTATTTATGATGCTCTTGCTACCCCAAATAAGTATATTGAATCAATGTCGTTTGCAACTTTGTACAATCCAACTACTCATAAAGTGGATGCTGCAACAGGTACAATGCATGTTGTGGGATCAAACGGGTTCCTAAGTGGCGAATGTACTCAGACCGGTTCTTATGTAAGGAAGTATATGGACGACAAACTCGACAAATCACTCGCAAAAACAGGCGGGTCTTCACAACCATATATCGAGCTCCGTTATGCTGAAGTCCTTTTGAATTGTGCTGAAGCTGCAGTGGAAATTGGAAAGATACCTGAGGCAAAAGCGAAAGTTAACATGGTAAGGGCAAGGGCCGGGATTGCTCCACTTGATGATGCATCAACAACTCTTACCAGAATCCGTCATGAAAGAATGGTAGAGCTTGCTTTTGAAAATCACAGATATTGGGACGTAAGAAGATGGCGTATCGCAGATCAGATTTGGAACAACCTTAGCGGTCAGGCTTTAAGACCCTATTGGGATATTCAGGCTAATGCTTACAGATTTGAAAGAAAAGCTGCCAACGCTCAGTTTGTGAAAACTTTTCCGGTAAGTCTCTATTACGAAAAAATAAATGCAACGCAAATGTCCCAGAACCCTAAGCTTGTTCAAAACCCAGGTTATTAATATTTTAAAGATCTAATACTATGATACGAAAAAACATTATTTATTTGTTGGTCGTAATTTCGGTTTTGACATCTTGTGGAAAAATCGATAACTACGATGCTCCCAATGGAGGTATTTATGGAATCCTGGTTGATTCTATTACCACCAAGGGTCTTGAAAATGATCAGCCAAACGGATTTGCCATAAAGCTCTTTGAGAAAGGTAGCTTAATGACATCACCAATAAGGTTTACAGGCAAATCTGACGGGACTTATGAAAATGCATTTATTTTTCAGAACGAATACAAAGTGCTTGCTACTGAAGGGGCATTTTTCCCTGTTGACACTGCAAAGGCCGTGCAAATAGGGGCGCGTACCGAACTTAATTTTAAGGTTATGCCATATCTGGCGGTTACAAATGTGGTGGTAACACCTTCAGCTGGATCCATTACTGCAACGTATAATATTGCACGCAGCAGGGTTGGTGCCAAAATTGTAGAGCGTAAGACATTGGTTTCCAAAGTTCCTACAGTAAACAACGTGGTATTTGATTACAGATTTCAGAATATTGCCTTATCGGGAACGCCGGATGCGACATTGCTGGCTACTAATTTTTCCGATGTTGTGACGGGTTTGCCTTCAGGTAAAACCTATTATGTGAGAATAGCCGTTCGTACTGATAACACTCTGAAAAAGTACAATTACAGCAAAGTTTTCACAGTTATAGTCCCTTAGGTTAAGGAAATATTTTATTAAAACAGCGAGGTTGTCTCAAAGGCAAATTGTATTTTGAGACAACCTTATTTCCTGTTTTTGTTGAAAACATTTTATTGTTCATTTGAAATGATTGGCAATATCCGCAATTGTGACAATTCCAGATGAGCATTATTTTTTTTCCCAAGAGGCCATTCTTTGAATTCATAATTCATTTTAATTAAAAAGATTGCATGAGAAAGTTAGCGTTTTATTCTATTTTACTTTACATTACTCTGCTAACGGGTAATTTGATGGCACAAACTCAGATCATTTTGCGAAGATCTCCAATTTCACAGCCATATTCATATCTAAAAAACGGCAGTTTTAGTAATCAGAAAGTGCCTGAATCACCCGATCCCCTCGTGGCTTATCGGTGGTTAAATCCAAAAGCTACCGATAGTCTTGAGATTTTCGTCCTTCAACCCAAATCTGTTTCAGCAGATAAAATAGAATCTTTCGAAAATCTGCAATCTTTAATTAGTAATAAGCCAGATGTAACGATAAAGGGTATTGGTTCTATCAGAGTGGATTTTGGTCTTGAAAATGGTGCATGGGTTGAATTTGACAGCCCTGACTGCCCTGGAGGTGTTGAAATGAGCATCAGCGAATATAACGAGCCGGGTGTTTTTAAAACAAATAAGCCTGTTAAATATGGTAACACTTATAGGCTTGAGTTAAATAAAGAACTTTACGACGGAGTTCGTTTTGCATGGATTAATATTAAATCACTTGATAAACAATGGCATATTACCGGAATCCGTGCCATTTGTCAGGTTAAGCCTACTAATTACAACGGTAGTTTTTCGTGTAGTGATCCTCTGTTAACAAAAATATGGTATATGGCGGCATATAGTGTAAAGGCATCCTTATGCAATGATTATTTTGGCTCAATACTAATGGATCGAGGCGACAGGATGTCATGGACAGGTGATGCCCACACAACACAAGCTGCTTCGCTGGTGGCATTTGGTAACTTTGATTTTATTAAGAAGAACATTGACAACACCTCGAAGCAAAGTAATGGGATAAAAAGCTATTCTCTTTATTGGGTATTCAGCTTGCTTGACTACTACAAATACACCGGCGATACTGCAACACTACGAGGTTATATTTCAAATGCATGTTCTAAGCTTGACGATGCCTATAAGGTTTTTGGAAC
>CAILKW010000180.1 GCA_903834845.1 uncultured Bacteroidia bacterium
GATATATTTACGTTCTGCTTTTTGCCCTTCACCGGTAAGATACGGTTTTAGTGAAATGCCGGGAATATCTTTGGGCGAAGATATTCCTGCCAGATCGCATATCGTTGGAAGAAAGTCTAACCCGTTACAGACCAATGTCGTTTTATCGGAATAGTTTTGTTTAATTCCTTTGCCTGCAAAGATAAAAGGTACCCTTTGGCACTCTTCGAATAGTACATTTTTAAGTATTAGTCCATGCGAACCGTTCATATCCCCATGATCAGAAGTAAAAACGATGATTGTATTATCTTCCAAACCTGCATTTTTTAATGCTGTCAGCACTCGGCCAATTTGGGTATCAACACTTTCTGTTAACCTGTGATACATCCAATTGTACAAATTCAACTGATCGTTATTCCATGTTCTTGGGAAAATATCCATTGACACCATATCAGGTTGCTCGTCATTAATTGGAGCAGTATTGGTAGCACGTGGAGGAATTTGTTTTCTGTATTCCGAAGGACTCATGTTTTTTTGTATTTCAAGCAGTCGGCCTGTTTCGCGTACATTGGCCTCCGATAGATTTGCGGGATAGCGTTTATCCATTCCTGCCTTATAACAAATGTCGTGTGGGTTCAGAAAAGAGAGAAAAAGTAAAAATGGTTTATCCGGTTTCGTTTTTCCAATTTCAGAAAAAACCTGTTCGGCATAGATAGCAGGGCCATCGTAGGGATCAGTATTGTTTATTTTAAACCCATATTCCGAAACGTCTTTTGTTCCATATAAATGGGTCTTGCCCGAATAAAGTGTTTCGTAACCGGCTTTGCGAAAGATAACACCTATTGCTCCCTCGGCAACTATACTTTTCACTTTTGACGCTTCAAAGGCTGAAGTATTCTCCTTAACACCAACCTCCGAAGCATAATGACCGGTAAGCAAAGAAAAACGTGAAGGCATACAAACAGGATTGACAGTATATGTATTATCAAACCGATAACCCATTGAAGCAATTTTATCCATATTCGGAGTGTTCAGCCATTTATTCCCCATGCAGCTCATCATGTTATACGATTGCTGATCGGTCATGATGAACAGAACATTAGGTTTGTTTTGTGCCGTTGCAGGAATTGCCAGCAAACCCAGCAATGCCAGATTTAGTCTGTTGGTAGAAATACAATTTATCATTTGTTAATTTAACTATTTTGTTTGTTGTTTGTATTCAAATAATACATTCCCGTTTACACCATAGTGGGTAAAGGCAATTTCCGGCTTACCTGCTGTACGATCAATCTTTATTTGAAGGAATCCTCCAGTTACATTCAAATACAAGTGTTCAGGCCTGCGTTCGTTTTGAGGCCACCCTCCTGAATGTTCGTTGCTTGCCGGACCGCAGCTGAATTCAAGAATACCTGAAGCAGGATCTTTTGAAACATATTGCCAATGCCTGTCACCACAAACGATATATATATTTTTTTGAGCCGTAATAAAATCTTTGATCACCTTTGCTTCGTATTGGAATCCTGCATTTGCATGGTTGTCGTTCTTTTGTGAACGGTCGGGGCCAATGATTGGAGTTGGGCTGACCAGCACCTTGAATGTTGCATCCGAAGCTTCCACTGTTTTTTTGAACCACTCCATCTGTTCTTTGCCCCAGATTGTTTTCTGCGGACCGTCAGGAGCATCATTGTCACTTCGGAAATCGCGTCCTTCCGGCATCCATATCTGAAGATCCTTCCCCCAACGAATTGTACGATAGGTTTTTTCACCCATTGGAGCTTCCTGTAAAAATATTTCCTGACCCTGTTTGAAGGTAAACTCACCCATAAATCTGGTTTTCATGGTTGGATAGGCATCATTCATCCATGTATCATGGTCGTCTTTAATGAAATAGCTGGCAACCTGTCTGTGAAATTCAATATTAGAAGGCAAACTGTACATTTGATCCCAATGCCAGCGGGCAAGAGCCGGTGTTTTGGCCTTTTGGTCGTAATAAATTATATCGCCGGTATGGACAAAAAAGTCAGGATTAAGCTTCAACATCTGCGGGTAAATTTTGAATCCAAAATTCGATGAATCACGATCAGGATATGCAGTCCCTGTCACGACAGTAAATGATACCGGATTAATTACCTCAGGGATCGGAGCAGTTCTGAAACTTCCTTTTGTTGAACATGAAGATTCCTGCCCTTTGAGCGGACGCCCCTGTACTTCAATTTCATAGTGTTCGGCTGGTTTAAGGTCAGATATTTTAATTTGGCAAGCATAATCTGACTCAGATTTTACAACATCCCATTTTGTAATTATCCAATCCGAAGACCTTTTCTTTTTATATAGCAGTCTTACTTCCCCAGAGGCTCCAGGTACTCCCCCATCTATATTTTCGATCGAACTTCCTATGGGGAATTCAACTTTTGCTTCCCGATCAGGCCTTCCCTCTCCCTTAATTTCAGACCATTTACCGGTATTATCGTTTTTATAGGTAATGATGGGAGAAGGTCCGTTGTTGATACGTTCCTGATTTTTGGTAAGGCGCATCCAAATAATTGCAGAATTAGAAGTTACCTCTCCAATTTTTATGCCTGTGGCCATATATGGCCCTTCACTTTTTTGTATATTGAAAGAACTGATAAATACAACAAATGCCATTACTGCAAACCCAAACCAAATTTTTTTAAACATTTCAATAGTTTTTATTTATTACTTAAAATGCAATCAACAATACCCTTAGCTTTCAGACTTTCGCTTTCCCCTTTTTTTCCCTTTTGTGTCATTTGTTAATTTCTTAAGATTTGCACCGGTTCTATCCCGAGGAAATAGGGTAAGACCTCATTTTGACAGGTTCGCCATCAGTTCCCTGTTTAGAAGAATTTTCTTTTCATTGCAAGCCGTATCATTCAAGAAATTTTTAGTCTCTCCCGGGTTCGTTTGCGGATCAGTAAGTATTTCAAGGTATCCGGTCAGTTCATAAATAGAGTAATTGTACCTTCCATTATTAATCTGATAGCCATTATAGTCTTCGGTAATGATGTATTTACGTTCCGGTTTATTACCGATTTCGGCGAATACCTTCTCTGCATAAATTGCCGCACCATCGTAAGGAATATTGCCTCTCAATGTAAAACCATATTCCGAATTCGGAGTTTTCGGCCACTTATTACCTGGGAAGCTCATCATATTATACGATTGTTGGTCTGTCATAATAAACAGCGCATTGGGCTTTGTCTGTAAAAAAAAGGCATGGCCAAACAACAAAGGTATTGCCAGACTAATAAGTAGTTTTCCCATCATTACTTCAGGTTTTGATTTAAAATTTTATTTTTTTTTAGCTTTATCTTTAACCTTATTTTTTTCCGGATTTGTGTTGACAGGAGCACGGTAATCAGCTAATTTAGTGTATTCTGCACAACCCTTGAATTCGCGTTGCATACAATCTCTGAATAACAGTTCCATTTTAGCTTTATCCTTTTGATATTCAGGTTTGTTTAAAATATTCTCGGTTTCGAGGGAATCTTTTTCGTAATCATACATTTCGCGCGCCACAACGAGTTTTGAATCATAAGGCAGGTTAGTCCTGAAATTATTCGAAATCCATTCTGTATAGCGGAAACGCTTTGTACGGATAGAATAACCCATTTTATCCTTTTCGCGCGGATACTGACTGAAAGCATATTCTTTAACTTCGGCAGCCGGATTGTTGATTGCAGGAACCAAACTTACACCATCGAGGTATTTGGGTATTCGTAAATTAGTTAGATCGCAAAGTGTAGGGAATATATCAACAAACTCACATGTAGCCACAGGTTTAATCCCTTTTGTTTTACCTGGAACACTCATCATTAACAATGTATGCGTTGCCTGTTCGAAATTGGTGTGCTTATTCCATAAACCGTGATCGCCCAAATGCCAGCCATGATCGCCCCATAATACAACAATAGTATTTTTGCGAATATCCAACCTATCAAGTTCGTTGAGTAGCTGTAGTATCTGAGCATCGGTATATGACATGGCGGCATAATAGCCATGAATCAGTTCTTTCTGTTTTTCTACAGGCAAATGATCCAGTTCTTTTTCGGAATAGCTATCAAATTGAGGAATATCGGTATAGCTTTTCAACTCTCCCGAAACGTGATAGGCAATATCGGGGCTGTTAAGTGCTTTTTTTTGAAAAGATGCAACATCAAATTCATCTCTTTTGTACATATCCCAGTATTTTTTAGGAGCCACAAAAGGGAGGTGAGGCTTTAAAAAACCCACAGCAAGGAAAAACGGTTTTTTATTCCGGTTCAAACTATCCAACACACTAATAGCCATTCCTGTCATTTTACCATCATGATAGGTATTATCAGGAACGTCTGCACACTCTGTAGCTGCACCTTTCCCTCTTGCATTTGATTCTGAGGATAGAGCATAAGTTTTGGTCTTTGCATCACGGTATGGGACACTCCATGAAGGAGCATCATGTCCCGGTCCGGTGCTGCTTATATGGTAGATTTTGCCCATACCGGCAGTTTCGTAACCATTTGATTTAAGATATTGTGGCAAAGTAACAGAGTTAGGATTAACCTGCCTGAAATCGGTTACCAAGTCCCAGATTCTTGTTTTATCGGGGCGCATTCCAAGCAGCAAACTGGCTCGTGTGGCTGCACATACTGCCTGCTGACAATAACTATTTTGAAAAACAATGCCTTCTTTGGCCAGCCTATCCATACCCGGTGTTTTGGCATGGTGATCACCGTAAGCACTAACCCAGGGTTTCAGGTCATCAACTGCAATAAATAAAATATTTGGTTTTTCGGTTTTTTCCTTTTCGCCATTGGCAAACAAGGGAAACGCGGCGAGACTGATTAGGGCAATATTAAGGCCTTTTTTTGATACATTTTGATTTTTCATCATTCTGATTAATTGTTTATTACTAATTTCTTTTTCGTTATTCACGACTATTTCATAATCCTGTGAATCCTAATGTGTAAATATACATTAGAAATTCTACCAATTCTTAATTAACTTTTTTACAATATTGCCATTTGATCCGGTTATTTGCAGAAAATACAGACCTTTTGGCAAATTAGAACCAGAGTTGTCTGTTCCATCCCAGACAACATTGTAATTACCTTCAGACATTTCGGCATTTACAAGTATTTTAGCCTTTTGTCCTGATGCATTATAAACACTAACTTCAACATTTTGGGTCTTTGTAAGCGAATAATAGATGGTAGTCTGATCGTTGAATGGATTTGGAAAGTTTTGGACGTTTCCCAATCCTTCAACAGACAATCCTTTAATCACAAGGCTTTTATTAGGTAATCCCTGAGCCCATTTTGCTTTTAAGGCAGGCCATGCATTTAAATCACCTACGGGATAGCCATTATCTCCTGCCGTATATGATTTTGAAGTGGTTGAATAACTAACATCCCATTCATAAGGATAAATAACTGAAAAATTATTTGGGAACACTGATGCTTTTGGATGGGTTACCCAATATGTCAAAAAGTTGTAGAGCATAAGACTTGCAGAGGTATTTTTGAAAGTCAGTTCTTCAGCATAATAGGCTTGTGGAAGAGTTGCACCTACAAATTTTATGATTGCATTGTTGATAGGTCTTACATTTCCAATGGAGTCATTAGGAGGTGTAAGGTTGAAAAAATCAACAAACTTCTTTTCGTGATAAATATTGTTGTTTCTCATTTCAACCGTGGCAGATGTTAGTTTAGACGAAAGACTGTCGTGTGTAATAACAGCAAATGCTTTATCAGGCTGCATCTGTTCGGTTCTCCAACGGTCGGGGAATCTATCACCATGTGTCAGAGGATTGGCAAAAACATTATTGGTTATGATTGCCTTTTTAGTTTTTCCCAACTGAATACAACCATGATAACCCTGAATGTTTACAATGGTATTGTGATCCATCTTGAAATAATTGATAATAGGAGCCATGTTGCGGAAAACACGATCTGTCATATTGTACATGGTACAGTTCTGGATAACTACCGTATCTACAGTTCCGGTATTGCGAAGATCAACTGCTCTTCCATTCCCACCGAGAGAAATCTGATGACCCATGTTGCCAATAATACAGTCAATATAATAGAGTTTCACTCCGTCAACCTGAACTGCAAGAGCTCCGCCACGATCATTTATTATTCGGCAACCTTTAAAAGTACAACGGTAGTTTTTTCCGTACATGTTAAGGATTCTGTTTCCAAGTGTCCCGTTGGAATGTTTTCCATCAATTTCGATGTTTTCCAAAATCAGATTCTGCCTTGCGGTTATCATTGCAGCAGTAGCACCGGCACTGTTCAGGGTGTGAAAAATGATAGGCATTGTACCTGTTCCCGCTTCAGCACGAATGTACAAATCAAAGTCTGCACTGTTGATTGTGGAAGTATTCAGATAAACTTGTCCTCTTTTCAATTCATAAACAACATTTTTGTTGGTTAACCGATTTGTAGCGTCTGCATTTATTGCATTGAATATCTGATCATAAACAAGAGGTTGCCCCGGTGTTATTCCTTGAATGGTTACTACACGCAGCTGGGGATATGCCGCCTGCAGGAGAAGAAAAAATGTTCCCAGCAAAAATAACTTTCTGTATATTGTTTTCATTTTCTAAAATTTTATAGATGATCTGAATTGGAATGGATTTTATTGAAGATTAATTTCTACGCCAAAATCGGCTGAAAAGCCATACATGTTTTCATAAGTTGGGAAAGTAGAGGTAAACCTATACCCTTTTTCCGTTGCATTTGTAAGGTTGTTTAAATTCAGCAGAATACTGAAGTATTTGTTGATTTTCTGCTTGGCAGTAACGTCAAAACGTACATAAGCATCAGTGTAGCGATTGTAACCTAATTGATCAGTATTCGGGTTAATTCCTGTTAATCTGTTTCCCTGGTAACTCATAGACACACGTGTTGAGAAACCTTTGTAGTCATATCCAAGAAATGTATTTGCAGTAAAGTCAACCTGCGAGGGCATTCTACTTTTTGTCAGCTGGAAATATGACTTTGTAAAATCCACAACAAGCGTAGGTCTGACGTTATTGTACAACACAATATCTTCAACTTTTTTCCAAACCATGTAATAAGTGCTTGACCATAAACGAGTAAAGTTTATTCCAAATGCAAATCGGTTAAACGGTTTAGGCAGAAAGTTAAAATGGGTTTTGTAATCGAATTCTAAACCTCGAACATAGGAGTTATCCAGATTAGTATAATCCTCGTTCAGATCAAATGATTGGGGAGGAAGTCCATTTTTTAAGGCATCTTCGGGTGAAAGGGTTCCACTTATGCCATAAAACATGTTTAAAATATTTTTGCTGTAACCACCTATTGACATCAAACCGAACTCTCCTGTGTAAAATGTGACTGAAGCATCATAGTTCCAGGCTGTTGCATGTTTTAAGTCTGGATTGCCTTTGCTGACACTGTAATTGCCTGAATTGTACCTGAAGCGTGGTATCAGCCACATGTAGTTTGGACGTGTAAGGGTTTTTGCTGCTGAAAACCTAATATCCATCCATTTTGCAGGTTTGATTTTAAGGTGAGCACTTGGTAACCATTCGCCATATTTCTGAATCGTAGTATCAGGTTCATAATATCCACTTAACCCCATAGCTCCGCTTACTGTTGAATAAACACCATGATAAGTGTTGTTTGAATATTCATATCGGATACCCGGAATAAATGTAATTAAGTCACCATAATTTAATTTCAACATGGCATACCCTGCTGCAAGTGTCTCGTAAGTATCATAATTGAGTTCAGCATTGCTTGGGTCATCTACATATTCCGACATGTGATAAGTATGCCAATCCTTGATCTGGCTTTCGAGGATATTTGGATACATATTATAGGTGTCGTTGAGGAGTGGAATATTCTTTTGTTCGTTAAAATTCGACATTTGAATATTTTTGTTGGCAGTAACAGCTAATTTTCCACGCGGGTCATTCTTGATGGCCAGATCGGTCAGTGCCGGTTTTAAATAATACTGCTGGTCAGAAAAAGTTACTCCACTTCTTTTACGGGTTTCTGTTTGATATTTCCCACCAAATTTGAAAAATCCGGCTATTTTATCACCCAGTTTTAATGGAATTTCAAAATCTAATTTAGCTGTGTAGTTGGTCTGTTTCAATGTGTCGGGTGTCCATGTAGAGGCTCTTAAGAATGAAAGAGTATCTTTCTTTTGATTGAAACTATTGAAAGCCAAGCTATCAGCAAATGTTTTCGGATTTGAGAAATTTTTTCCAACAGCTCCGGGTCTTAATCCGTAAGGTGCTCCCAAGTCGAAGGTAAGGTTCATGTCGTAAGGATTCGAATTGGTGGTCTGTACCCTTGTCAAACTCCAGTCAATTTTCAGTTTATTGAGATTCACAACGCCACCTAATGTACTGTTTATAGAAGTAGTTTTGTTTTCGTCAACACTCCCTGTATGTGTTAATGCCCCATTTCTGTTGACATTTTTGGTTTGGGTAAAGCTGGTTCTTGGTGAAGAGTTGAAGATGTTGGTCAGATAGATTCCGCCAAAATCAAATTGATAGTCCACCAATACCAGTCCACCATATCGTTTTGTCTTTTGTTTTTTTTCAGTGAGAGTTATCGCATCAACATAAAATGAGTCAGCTTTTTCTGCATTCGGGTTAAAATAAGCGATGTCTAAACTTTGGGCACTTCGGTCACGGTTTTCGTAGTTGACTTGGGCCATAACTCCCATTTTTTTGTCAAGAAAACGGGAAGAAAAGTCCCATGAAGCTTTGTAATTTCCTAAAGTCTGATACAAATTACTGTATCCGCCATACAACCTGAATTGGTTGATTGGAATGTCGGAGGCTTTAGAAATCACAAGGTTGATTGTTCCCGCAATAGCATCTGCATCCATGTCAGCAGTTGGAGACTTAAAGACTTCAATACTTGATAGCAGTTCAGGCGATATGTTGCTCAAATCCACGGAGCGGTCACCGTTAACACTGTTATCGGTTGACGGTTGCTGGATACCATTGATTGTGACGTTGCTGAATTTAGGATCCAAACCGCGAAGTACAACTTTTGAACCTTCGCCATTGCTGCGAACCAAGGAAACCCC
>CAILKW010000181.1 GCA_903834845.1 uncultured Bacteroidia bacterium
GAAAGAGACAATACAATTAACATCAACTGCAAAAGTAATAGGTAATATGTTAATGCGCAAACACAATGACATCAGAGATTTTGATGTCAGTATTCCTGAGCTTTTGTTGAAACAACAGCAAAAAACAAAGAATATCTTTAACATCGTGCTCGGCGCAATTGCAGGTATCTCATTGATAGTAGGTGGTATTGGAATTATGAACATTATGCTTGCTTCGGTTATGGAACGAATTCGGGAAATCGGCACCCGACAAGCTATTGGTGCCTCAAGAAAAGATATCGTTTTTCAGTTTTTATCCGAATCAACCCTTATCAGCGTTGTAGGAGGTTTAATAGGAATAATTCTGGGTGTTATCCTGTCGAAAATCATACAGACAATGTTCGATATAAAAACGATTATTTCCATATTTTCGATTTTTATCTCTTTTGGTGTTTCGGTTTTCATTGGCATAACTTTCGGATATCTTCCTGCAAAAAAGGCCGCAGAAAAAGATCCTGTTGAATCATTAAGACAATAAATTTTATTTATGACGCGTATTTTAATATTAATCACTTTAGTTGCCTTTTACAAGGGAGCTTTTGCTCAGGATAATGAAATGAAGCTTACCCTGCCCGAGGTAATTGATCTTGCATCGAGGCAGTCTATCGATGCGTTCAAACAGCAAAACATGTATCGTGCCAGTTATTGGGAATATAAATACTACAGGGCCGATAAATTACCATTTTTATCAGTTGGTGCCGCCCCTTTTTCATATAATAATTCTATTAGACAGGATTACGATTATCAGAATCAGTCATGGCAATATGGACAACAAAGAAACCTCACTTCCAGTGCTTCATTAAAACTGAGCCAGAATGTAGAATTAACAGGAGGAAGCTTTACTGTCAGTTCCGATCTAGGGATGGCAAAGAATTTCTTGGGTGATAAAATGACCACCTTCTCTGCAAATCAGATCAGCGTAGGCTATCGTCAAAGATTGAACGGTTACAACAGTATGAGATGGAAATCGAAAATTGAACCTCTTAAATTTGAAATTGCAAAGAGAAATTTCATCCAATCGAAAGAAGATATTGCCGTAAAAGCTGCGGGTAAATTTTTTGAACTTGTTGATGCTCAGATTGAAATTAATATTACAAAAACTAATCTTGCCAATGCAGATACTTTATATCAGATTGGGAAGGGACGTTATCAGGTAGGGACAGTCACTCAGGATGAATTGCTTAACTTTGAACTCAATTTGATGAACGCCCGTCTTGCTTTGACTCGGGCAAACCAAGGATTGGTCAGAGCCAGAGCAGATATAAATTCCTTTTTAGGTTTCAATAAAAATACTGTTATAGAGTGCATTATGCCAACCTCTATTTCCTCAAAACTGCAGATAAGCGTTGATGATGCTATTCAAAAATCTATGAACAATAATCCTGATGTTCTTTCGCAGGATCAAAGATTGTTTGAGCAGGATAATATTGTCAAAATGACTAAAGCTCAGAACGGATTGAGTGCAGATGTAAGCGCTTCAGCCGGTTTAAACCAAAAGGCTATAATAGTTTCTGATGCTTATAAAAATCCAAATCAGTTTCAAAATCTGGCTGTTTTTGGTTTATCTGTTCCTATTATTGACTGGGGCAAAAGAAAAGGACAGCTTCTAATGGCTAAATCGAATCGCGAAGTTGTGATAAATAGTGTAAAGCAGGAACGTATTGATTTTCAGCAATCTGTTCTGATGAGCGTGATGGAGTTTAACCTTCAGTCCGATCAGGTAATGAACTCAGCACGTGCCGATACCATCGCCCAAATGGGTTTTGATGTAACTATGCGCCGCTTTAAAATCGGAAAACTTGATGTTACAAAGCTTAATTTGGCCCGAAACGATCTCGAAAATGCCAGGAGAGCCTACATAAGTTCGTTGAGGAAATATTGGGTATCCTATTATCAAATACGACAAGTTACGCTATTTGATTTTGAGAATGGAACCGATTTGACTGTTGATTTCGATAAAATACTTAACCAATGATTCATAATAAATTAAAACATAGAAAGGCAATTCTGATTACTTCCGTAATCGTTTTTTTGATTATTGCAATCGTTATTTTTGGCGGGGTAAAACGTTCAATGAATGTTTACAAAGTCAAAAGAGAGAATTTTGAAGCTTTGATTTCGTGTAAAGGGGAAATACAGAGTGAAAAGGCAGTGCTGATTAACATTCCGGATATCTTTGGTGACCGAACTTTGGAGATTTATGAAACTCAGATGAAAGATCTTATCCCTGAGGGATCAATTGTTAAAAAAGGGGATTATGTTGCGCTACTTGATCAGGGAAGGATTAAACAACTCAAGGAGAACAACATTGAGGCATTGAAAAAAATGCTCTTCAATTTTAATGATGCTAAGATTGATAGTGCAGTTGAGCTGGTTGCTTTTCGGGACAATATTGAGCAGTTTGGTTTTGATCTTCAGTACAAGAAAGTTGAGCTTGAGCAGTCGGTGTATGAATCACCTGCATATCAACGAAAAGCACTAATGGCTTATGAGCGGGCATTAAGGCAACTTGAGGAGAAAAAGCGGGCTTATCTTATGACCCAGAAAGCACTTAGAATACATGTTTCAAGGGATGAAGACTGGATTAGAAAACTTACTGAAAAGGACGAAAAATACCAGATAGCGTTTGATGCAGCACGAATTACGGCCCCGCAGGATGGCATGTTGATTTATGGCCGGACATTTGGAAGAGGTGGTAGCCGTAAACTCACTATTGGCTCCAATGTGAGTATGCAAAGCCCTGTAATAGCCACACTGCCCGATTTGTCAGTTCTCGTTTCAGAAACTTACGTAGAGGAGATATACATTTCAAAAATAAAAGTTGGAGATAGTGCGCGAGTTTATATTGATGCAATGAAAAACCAGGAAAAGATAGGGGCTATTTCCAATATATCGAATGTAGGTCAGGAGATGACTGGCTTCGATTCGAAGGTGTTCAGGGTAAATATTCGCATTGCGAGCGATAACAACAGGATTAAACCTGCCATGACTACAAACAATGAAATTATTATTGCGAGAGAGCAAAATGTTATCGTTATTCCTCGTTCTGCTCTTTTCAATGAAGAAGGGAAACAATTTGTTTACCTTAAAGAAATTGGAAAGATCAGTATCAGAGATGTTGAATGTGGAAGTCAAAGTGACAAATTTGTTGTGATTAAAAACGGTCTCAAAGAAGGAGATAAAATCTTGCTGAGTAAACCGGCAAAGGAGAAAATTTAATTTAGTTCCGATTATTTTTATTCATAATGATTTTCAGAATCATTTTATGTAAGTTTGTAATAGTAAAATCAAAAGGATGGAAAAATTAATAAGGCTGAGCGACATTGTCAAAAATTATCAGGTAGGAACACAGGCTGTATTGGCATTGCGTTCGGTCACGCTTGATATTTTTAAGGGTGAATATGTTGCAATTATGGGTGCCTCGGGTTCGGGAAAATCAACACTGATGAATATTATTGGATGTCTTGATACTCCTACTTCAGGCAACTATGTGCTTAATGATAAGGATGTAAGTAAGCTTGATGATGATCGCCTTGCAGAAATCAGAAATACGGAAATTGGATTTGTTTTTCAGACATTTAATCTTCTGCCTCGTTATACAGCCCTCGAAAATGTTATGCTTCCGTTGATTTATGCAGGAGTCGGAAAGGAAAAAAGAATTGAACTTGCAACTGAAAAATTATCTAATGTCGGATTATCTGATAGAATGGAGCATAAACCAAACGAGCTATCGGGCGGTCAGCGTCAGCGTGTTGCAGTGGCGAGAGCTTTGATTAACACTCCTTCAATCCTTTTGGCTGATGAGCCTACCGGTAATCTTGATTCAAAAACATCAGAAGAGATTATGAAGCTTTTTGCTGCTATTCATGCTGCGGGGAACACAATTATTCTTGTCACTCACGAAGAGGATATCGCAAAGCACGCCCATCGGATAATTAAACTGAAGGATGGACAGATTGAACTTGATTACAGAAATGAAAACCCAATTTATTAATCTATTATTTTCAACTAATGCGCGTTTATACACGTACAGGCGATGATGGAACTACCGGATTGATCGGAGGCAAAAGAGTAAAAAAATATGATTTGCGACTCGAAGCCTACGGTACTGTTGATGAATTGAATTCATGGATTGGATTGATTCGCTCACAAAAGAATCATTCCGGGGATGCTAATGATCTGATTGAAATCCAAAATAAATTGTTTGTTATCGGAGCACTTCTCGCAACGGACACAGTAAATGTAGGAATTTCGGACAAATTAGTTTGTTGTGAGGAGGATATTTTGTTTCTCGAACGAAGAATGGATTTTATGCTCGACAATTTGCCACCCTTAACAAATTTCCTATTACCTGGTGGAAGCAATGCTGTTTCATATTGTCATCTTGCGCGAACAGTATGCAGACGGGCTGAGCGCAGAGTCTGTCAGCTTTCTTCTGAAGCCACTGTTCACGATGACATACTAAAATATCTTAACCGGTTATCGGATTATTTGTATGTTTTGTCAAGAAAAGCAGCAGTAGATGACGGAATTAAAGAAATTCCATGGAAATAATAAAAAAAATCAATCGGAACGTTTATTATTCGAAAATAAGTATTATAATCGCACTCGAGCAACTAATTATTAATCTTAAAAAAATAGCATGTACTGGACACTAGAATTGGCTTCAAAACTGGAAGATGCACCCTGGCCTGCAACCAAAGACGAGTTGATCGATTTTGCCATTCGATCAGGTGCACCACTTGAGGTAATAGAGAATTTGCAAGAAATGGAAGATGAAGGCGAAGTTTATGAATCTATTGAGGATATTTGGCCTGACTATCCCAGCAAAGACGATTTTTTCTTTAACGAAGATGAATATTAAGGCTTAATTTAGCTTGAATAATTCAGCTCCGACCGATAAAAGCGGATTAAGATACAAGGTTAAAGTTAATGGTATAAGTATTTATGTGGGTTTTATGCTTTGAACTTTAACCTTTGTCCTTTTTCGGTTTTCATCCAACGCTCCGAATGAATCTGCAAACCAACACCAAAATCTTTTCTAAAAAATCGGGTTTACACACACTGATTTATCGTTCCCGATTATTTGCAGAACCAGATTTTTTTACCGGAACTACATTTTGTTTTCGGTTTTCATTGACTGGGTAGAGGTCATATTGGTTGACGGGTCTTTCTTCTGCTCGCCAGCGAAATCCATCCAATTTGGCGTCTTCAGGTTGGAGTTCTTTTAAAGGAAAGGTCTTTCCTTCCGGTTTGGGATAAAACCGGATACTGTCAATCTTATTATCAGTAAGATGTAGTTTAATCTTGCTGCTTAACAGACGATTCATTCCCGAATATCTGTTTTTGTCTTTTAAATAATATAGAGATTGAGCATTACCGTTTACATCAGCTATTCTAAGCTTGTTCTTAAAAATCTGACCTATAATACTTTTACCTGAAATCTGATTAAATTTTATAGAATCTTCTGACATTACCAGAAACGCATTGTTTTCTAAATGTGCTATATCCGGATCAGGATTTTTTGAAACAAACTGAATTTTTTCTGCTGTCATCTGGTTTTTCTCTGACCATAGCACGGGATCGTAAAACATTAGGAGGGTAGAATCTTTCATTCTGTATCCTAATGAATCGCACTGTCCCTGCAAATCCGGTTTATGAAATCTAACCTTTCTGTAAGCCATGAAAAATTTGTAGTCTTTACCCTTAACACCGGATGTATCTGGTCTGGTCTGAAGAGTATCTGCATGCATGTACATAGTATCTTTCTTTCCGTACTGAATAAACATTGCCGAATCAGTAATAAATGCTATTTTGGTATTTTCGTTATAAACTCCTTTTTTGCCTTTGATTAATACTCTGTTTGTCGTATCAATAAGGGTTACCCTGTGAGTACCACGTCCGTTCCCCGAGGCTCTGTCATAGAACAACGTATCTCCTTCGAGCACTTGTGTTTTATTTGTAATCTTCGATTTTTTGTAAAGTTCTGCAAGATTTTTTTTTGTATCGTACCACCCTTTTTCAGAGTAGAGAACACCATCTTTTTTAGTACCCGTTATGGTCGTTGGACCAACTATAAAAGCTCTTTCAGTCTGACTGTTGTATTTCAGTGTGTCGGCTCGTAAAATAAAGTCCTTATTTGTTAAAACCACCGAATCTTTAAAAAACAACATGTTATCATTTGAATAATATCTACCTATGACGCTTGTGAGTACATTAGCTGTATCAATAATTTTTCCGTTGTGGTTGTAGTACCCAATATTTGAATTAAGGTCAAAATCCAGTGCTTCCGTAGTAAGAGTGATTGATTTATCGATTAATTTCACATTACGCAGGAATCGTGCCAATCTCAAATCACCATTGTAGAACATCTTATCACCATACAAGTGTAAAGTGTCACCCTGTATAATATGGACATTCCCAAATGCATCAAACCTGTTACTATCATTGTAGGAATAGGCACTGTCGCAAAACATCAATGCTTCGTTATGTTTGAATCGAACATTACCAATCAGGCGTTGAGCATTGGCTATTATTGCAGCATCATAGGTATATATATCGGCATTTTCAATGTCAACACGCCGTTTTTTTTTGTTTTCTTGTGGTTGGATTGCCTGAATAAACGCCGAAACAACTACTAAAAGAAAAAATAAAGGATAAACAGCAGATTTTTTCGGATAACTCATACTACCTTATGATAAAGGTTCAAATTAACGATTATTTTTTCCACGATTTTAGTTTGAAATTACAGTTGGCATAAGAATCATCAACATGTATATAGGTCTTTGCCTGCTGTTTAGCGATCCATTTTCTATAAATATCTTCTTTTTTCTTTGCCAGAAACATCTCACTTAAACTTTGATAATCTTCCTGAAGATTCGCAGGATGTGCTTTGGTTTTATTGAGCAGTTTTACAATTTTATAGACTTGTCGTTGTTTGTCGTCAATAGTTGGAAACGGACGGGAAGTTTCGCCAATGTTCATAGTTGTAATCACTTTACTGACATCAGGATCAAGATCAGCAACCTCAAATTTGGACGAACCATTACGCTGCGATGTCACTAATCCTCCATTATTTCTTGTATTTTTATCGGATGAATACAGATATGTGGCCTGTTCCCATGAAATCTTCCCTTTTCGGACAAAATCAGCAATGCTGTCAATTCTGTTTTTAGCCAGTTCAAGTTCTTTCGGATCAAGCTTTGCTTTAAGCAAAATATGGCGGCATTTTATTTTTTCTCCTTTACGATCTATTAATTGGATTATATGATATCCGTATTCGCTTTTTACCACTTTTGAAATCTGGTTCGGTTTAAGACTAAATGCTTCAGTAGCAAAGGCCTGATCCAACATTGCCCTTCCGACATAATCCATCTCACCACCATTTCTGGCCGAGCCTGGGTCCTCTGAATACATGATTGCCAGTGTAGCAAAATTATCACCATTTTCAACACGTTTTTTGAAATCACGTAACTTAGCTTTTACTTCAAGATCTTCCTTTTCTGTAATGGCAGGCAAAATGGTAAGTTGTGCGTATTCAAGTTGTGAACCTATTTCGGGAATCTCTTTCGAAGGCAATTGTCTGAAAAACTGCCTTACTTCAGAGGGGGTGGCTGATACTTTTTCAATGATTTTACCCTGCATTTGCTCGGTTTTCAATTGCTCTTTTATCGTTTCACTCATTTCAGCTTTGAGCTGAACAATTGGTTTATTGAAATATTTTTCCACCTCTTTTTCAGAACCTATATTTTCAACAAAATAATTCATGCGCCGATCCATCTGCTGGTTAATTTGATTATCAGTTACAATTATCAGAGTATCAAGCTCGGCTTCGGCCAGAAGTAACTTTTGTTCAAGCAATTGTTCAAGAATCTCGCATTTCTGGTCACCTTGTGTTGTAACTCCCTGTGCCTGCATTTGTATGGCTTGTGTTTCGATATCGGATTTAAGTATAGGATTACTCCCGACAACAGCAACTATCTGGTCAATAACTTTATCCTGAGCATTTGAGAGCATTTGTCCCATAATGATTGTCGCAAGTACCAAAGCACTTTTTATAACGTTTTTTAGCATATAAAATTTCTAATTATCAGTCTGTAATTGTAAAAAGATTTTCTTTTTTTCCTTTTTGAAAAATATTTTTTTGAAGTTCTTCAATTAATTCCATTTTTCTGTTGTTTAGGATTAGATTGGCAATAGTCCCTTTTACAAATTCGAAAGGTGCTTTATCACCAATGATCCGGGAATCCTTGATGACTGCCAGATAATATTTGTTGATGTCAGATGTTTCAATAAAACTATTTGTCCTAAAAGTAGTTTCCTGTCTTGTGAAACCGACAGGCATCCTAGACCTTATAAGGCCTAATCCAATCCACTGCTCATTGAAATAGTCAAATTTTGTAGCGTACTGAAAACTATATTTCTCAAGTTCTGTTCTCGAATTATCATCCGACGCACTCATCCATGTTTTTAACAGGTCGGGTTTTGCCACTGTTCTTGGTACTTCAATATAAATTGCTTTCACAATAGTTTGATCAAGAATGAATCTTTCGGGATGCAAGTTGTAAAACTGACGAATGTCACTTGGAGTAAGTGTAGTGTCAAGTTTCTGACTGATAAGTTGCTGCTTATACCGGTGAATTATAAGTGAAGTGCGGTATTCGTCTAATTCGCGCTGTACATCTTTCTGTTCGTCAGAAAGATTTTTTTCAGCCATACTAAGCATTAGCTCCTGTTTTATCCACCGTTGTATGTAATCTTTTGCCTGATTTACACTATCTGCTTTGGTAATACCACCCGGTAACGCTGATGTAAGTTCACGCCGTAACAACAATTTATCACCTACTTTTGCAATCACAACATCACCTGGAGCTGAATCGGTAAAAAAGGAACATCCGTTTAAAAGTCCAAATATCAATACAATAAGATAAAAACTTCTTTTCATTTAAAAATATAACTGTTTACCCGTCAATCGGAAACCACTAACCCATCTTTTCAAAAGACGCGACTCAGTGGTCTGTGGTTGCCACGGGCGTCAAAATTACACAAATTACTGAGAAAAAGATGACACTCAATTAATTTCATTCGCGGCTGTAATTAGGTGATTCGCTTGTAATCGTGACATCATGAGGATGACTTTCAGCAATACCGGCATTGGTGATTCGTACAAATTTGGCTTCGTGCAGTTTTTCGATACTGTGTGCCCCACAATATCCCATGCCAGCTCTTAATCCTCCAACTAATTGATATATAACTTCATATAAAGTGCCTTTGTAAGGAACTCTTCCCACTATGCCTTCGGGGACAAACTTTTTGATGTCATCTTCAACATCCTGAAAATAACGGTCTTTCGATCCCTGCTGCATTGCTTCAACAGAACCCATTCCCCTGTACGATTTAAATTTACGGCCCTGGAAAATAATAGTTTCTCCCGGAGCCTCTTCAACTCCTGCGAAAAGCGAACCAGCCATTACGCTGTTGGCACCGGCGGCTAAAGCTTTAACAATATCGCCGGAATATCGTAATCCACCATCGGCTATTATTGGGATTCCACTGTTTCGCAGTGCCTTTGAAACATTGTATATTGCTGATAATTGAGGTATTCCTACACCTGCAATGATTCTTGTTGTGCAAATGGAACCTGGTCCAATTCCTACTTTAACTGCATCAGCTCCTGCAAATACTAATTCGGAAGCTGCTTCGGCCGTTGCAATATTTCCTACTATAATATCTTTATCGGGATATTTATTTTTTGCTTTTTTTAACATTTCCAGTACCCCTTTTGTATGCCCATGAGCAGTGTCAATTACAATTGCATCAACCTGTGCCGCAACCAAAGCATCTATCCTGTCCATTGCATCTCTCGATACTCCAACAGCAGCAGCAACCCTTAAACGACCTTTTTCATCTTTGCACGCTAAAGGTTTATCCTTAGCTTTAGTAATGTCTTTATATGTAACTAATCCGACTAATTTGTTGTTTTTATCTACAACAGGAAGTTTTTCAATTTTGTAGTTTTTGAAAATTTCAGTTGCCTTTTCAAGGTTCGTACTTACATCTGTTGTTATCAGATTTTTAGAAGTCATCACTTCGGCAATCGGTCGCGTAAGTTTTTTTTCAAAACGAAGATCCCGGTTGGTAACAATTCCAACAAGGTGTTTTTCTTCATCAATTACCGGTATTCCGCCAATTTTGTAAAGTTCCATTAACTTTAGTGCATCGGCAACAACTTTTTCTTTCGAAATTGTTATCGGATCGATAATCATTCCTGTCTCAGCTCTTTTTACAATTGTTACCTGTTTTGCCTGCTCCTCTATTGACATATTTTTGTGAATTACTCCAATTCCTCCTTCGCGTGCAATGGCAATCGCTATTTTCGATTCAGTCACGGTATCCATTGCTGCCGAAATGATGGGAATATTTAGTCGAATATTGCGCGAAAACATTGATGACAAATTAACATCACGCGGAATAACATCAGAATATGACGGTATTAGCAGTACATCATCGAAAGTAAGTCCTTCGATCACAACTTTATCTGAAATAAATGACATGGTGAACTATTTTTTGAATGAGTTTCTTCAATGCAAATATAAGTAAATATAATAACTTTACAGAGCCTAATTTAAAACAAACGATTAGTGCAGATAATACTATGGACCGATTCCACGAAATATTGAAACAATACTGGGGTTATGATGAATTTCGTCCTTTGCAGGAGGAGATTATTCGTTCTATTGCTGATCACAAAGATACCGTGGGGCTGATGCCTACAGGAGGTGGAAAATCAATAACATTTCAGGTTTATTCCATGTCAGCAGAGGGTATATGTCTCGTTGTTACTCCATTAATAGCTTTGATTAAAGATCAGGTAGAAAACCTGAGATCGAAAAATATTAAGGTTCTTGCCATTTATTCAGGAATGTCGGTTCGCGAAATAGATATTGCATTGAATAATGCTGTTTATGGAGATTACAAGTTTTTATACATATCACCCGAACGTATCGGCTCTGAAAAGTTCAAGGAATTTCTGCTCAGAATGAAACTCAATTTGATCACAGTTGATGAGGCACACTGTATTTCGCAGTGGGGCTACGATTTTCGACCCTCCTATCTTTCAATTTCTGATCTCCGAAAATTCTTCCCTGACACTCCCATTCTTGCACTAACTGCAACCGCAACCCAAAAAGTAGTAGATGATATTCAGGAAAAATTACTTTTCAAGGTAAAAAATGTTCTGCAGAAAAGTTTTCGCCGCGATAATCTTATTTATCTTGTTAGGGACAAAGAGGATAAAATAGGCTATCTGACTGAAACAATACGAAAAGCAAAAGGTACTGGTATTGTATATGTGAGAAGCAGGAAAAAAACACGCGAAATAGCACAAATGCTTCAACAACAAAAAATTGCTGCCGATTATTATCATGCCGGTCTTGCTCCCGATTTACGTAGCATGAAACAGGACAAATGGATGAGCGGCGAAATCCGTGTCATTATTGCTACAAATGCCTTTGGTATGGGCATTGATAAACCGGATGTAAGGTTTGTGATACATCTCGATTTACCCGATTCGTTGGAAGCCTATTTCCAGGAAGCGGGAAGGGGAGGGCGTGACGGGAAAAAATCAGTCGCTGTTCTGCTTTATAACAACTCCGACAAACGCAAGTTACACAAAATGGTGACTGATAGCTTTCCTCCAATAGAGGTTATTCGCTCTGTGTATAATTCAATATCAAATTATCTTGCTGTTGCAGTTGGAAGTGGCAAAGGTGGTATTTTTAGCTTCAGGATAGAAGATTTTTCAAAAAGCTTCGGATTTCAGATTAATGCAGTTTATCATAGTTTGAAACTGCTTGAAAGGCAGGGATATATTTCGTATGTTGAAAATGTGGACAACTATTCGCGTGTTATGTTTACCGTAAGAAGAGATGACCTTTATAAAATCCAGTTGGGAAATGCCGACATTGATGCTTTTATTAAATTGATTCTTAGATCATACACGGGTGTATTTAATGATTTTGTGAATATTGATGAGGCACTGCTTGCACGTCGTTCAAATATAACCGGAGATCTTATATATCAGCACCTTAAATTATTAGGTCAACTGAAAATAATTGATTATATACCACAAAAGAAAACTCCTGTAATTGTGTTTGAATCTGAAAGACTCGACACCAATAGAATCCGGTTGAGTGCGGATAATTATCAACATCGAAAAGTGAAATACCAGGTTCAGGTGGATGCAGTAATTGACTATGCTTCAAATCATAATATGTGCCGTAGTGTTGTCTTGCTCGGATATTTCGGACAATATGGATCAGAACCATGCGGGTTTTGTGATGTTTGCAGCGGAGTTCATGACTCTGGAATCAACTTTGCTGATTTCAATAGGATTTCGGAGAAAATAAATAGATTATTGCAATCCGAAAGTAGTTCAATTGATCAAATTGTAAAACGGATCAACGAACCTGAACCAGTTGTGCTCAAAGTTTCGCGTTGGCTACTCGATAATGGTATGATTAGGGCAGGTAAAGGAGGATTATTAACAATTGTCAAGAAAGGGTAATAAACAACAGAATACATCTTCGATATTAGGATTTTGATTACCTTTGCAGTGAATTCTTAAAATTAAAGGATTTTTCAATGATTAAAGAGCCATTTTCGGAAGTGGTATATTCGAAAAATGTTATTGAATTTGCCACAGTTGCTAATGAATTTTGTTCATTTGTTGAGGCTGTTGATCAGTTTCGGCGCAAGGTTTTCGTAACTCGGGTACAAAAGTTGTTTCCGTTGCTTTACCTCAAAGCAGTTTTGCTTCCTGAACCTGATATCGAAATGTCGGATGATGAGCCCGAAAAGTTTGTTAGCGAGGAGGATTATAATTATATTTTACACAAGCTTGAAGCGAAATTCGGTCAGTTCGATGCTTATCATGAGGTTTTCGATCCTTCGATACAGTACAGCGACGTAGCTCTCGAATCAAGTATTTCGGAGAATATCGCCGATATTTATCAAGATCTTAAAGATTTTATTCTGGCTTATAGGATTGGAAATCTTGATGTTATGAATGATGCCCTTTGGATGTGCCGCAATAATTTCGAGCAATATTGGGGTCAAAAATTAGTAAATGGACTGAGAGCCATTCACAATTTGGTTTACGGGATCACTGAGATTGACGAGACAAATGATGAATCGGTGTAACGTTCGGTAAATAAATGAAAATTCGAACTGTTTGGATATGACAGAACAAATATATGATTCAGGGATTTAACACAATGAAGAAAAGTATTTCGAACGATGAATTAGCAGAAGTGCCGCTTTCTTCATTTGAAGGTGTTATACATTTGATTGAACAACCCGAACAATTGGGAGTCGCTTTGGAGTATCTTCGTAATCAATCTATTATAGGGTTTGATACCGAAACTCGTCCTGCATTTAAAAAAGGCCAGACTTTTCCTGTATCTCTACTTCAGCTCTCTACTTCAGATCAGGCTTTTTTGTTTAGAATTAATAAAATAGGTCTGCCTGTCGGATTGATTAAGATTCTTGCCTCCCCGAAAATATTAAAAATAGGTGTTGCAATCAGGGATGACATTAAAATACTGCAAAGAATTGTTCCTTTCAAACCTTCAGGGTTCATTGAATTACAGGATCTTGTAAAGGAATACGGTATTGAATGTTTTAGTCTTAAGAAGCTTTCTGCAATCGTTCTTGGTTTCAGGATCTCAAAATCACAGCGGCTTACGAACTGGGATTCCCATGAATTATCGGAGCAGCAACTAATTTATGGTGCTACTGATGCTTGGGTTTCCTGTGAGATTTATAAACAATTATTGGTGACACCCATTGAGATAGTGTTATGCGAACCGGAAATAGCAGAGAACGGACAGGAGGTATAATCCAAGCTCAGTTTTCTGCAAGAATTTATTTTTAACATGTCGAATTTTAGCAAAGTAATTTTAAAAAAAGGTAAAGAAGAATCTATTCTCAGATTTCATCCTTGGATATTTTCCGGCGCAATTGACCGTATTGTGGGAAATGTTGAAGAAGGGGATGTTGTAACTGTTCATGCAGCAGATGATCGTTTTCTGGGTATTGGCCATAGTTCAATTGGATCAATTGCAGTGAGGATTTTCTCATTTCATGAAGTTGTTCCTGATTTGTCGTTTTGGTGCGAAAAATTTCAATCTGCTTTTAATGTGCGTAAAAAGATAGGGCTAATTTCGCGCAGAGAAACCAATGTTTTCAGATTGGTTCATGGCGAAGGCGATGGTATGCCAGGACTGATTGTGGATTTTTATAATGGAACAGCAGTTTTACAGGCTCATACTGTTGGAATGTGGCTCATTCGGGATATGCTAGCCGAGGCTATGAAAACCGTTTTAGGGGAAATGCTCACATCTGTTTATGATAAAAGCTCCAAAAGTCTTCCCTTTAAAGCTTCAGTCGAACCTGTTGATGGTTATTTACTTGGTTTCTTAACAACTCACGAAGTTATGGAAGATGGAAACCGTTTTATTGTTGATTGGGAAGATGGACAAAAAACAGGTTTTTTTGTGGATCAGCGAGAAAACAGAAAATTGTTAAGTGAATATGCCTTTGGAAAAGATGTGTTGAATATGTTTTGCTACACTGGGGGATTTTCGTTCTCTGCATTGCGAGGAGGAGCGAATCTTGTGCATTCAGTGGATTCATCAACCAAAGCGATTGAACTCACTAATCAAAATGTGAAACTAAATTTTCCGGGTGATACACGTCATGAAGCTTTTGAATCGGAGGCTTTCGAATACATGAAAAATATAAATGGCAGGTATGATTTGATTATTCTAGATCCACCTGCATTTGCAAAACATAAAAACGTTCTTAATCAGGCACTTCAAGGATATAAAAGGTTAAATACCAGAGCCTTTCAGCAGATTCGTTCAGGTGGTGTGTTGTTTACTTTTTCCTGCTCTCAGGTAGTAACAAAAACTAATTTTCGCGAAGCCATATTTTCTGCAGCTGCAATTTCAAAGCGAAATGTTCGAATTTTGCACCAGCTATCCCAGCCGGGAGATCATCCTGTAAATATTTACCATCCTGAGGGTGAATATCTTAAAGGATTAGTTTTATATGTCGAATAGAATAAAATATTTTATTAAAAGAATTTAAAAAATTGAAATTTAGCGAATTTGATTTTGTTCCCGAAATCTTGGACGGTCTTGAATCCATGGGCTTCGAGGAGTGTACTCCAGTTCAGGAGTTAGCAATGCCGGTCATCTGGAAAGGGATTGACCTGATTGCTTGTGCGCAGACAGGCACTGGGAAAACGGCAGCCTATTTGTTGCCTGTTTTGAACCGTATTACGAAATCGCCTGGTCAAGGCATTAATACACTGATTATTGCTCCAACACGTGAATTAGTATTACAAATTGATCAACAAATAGAGGGTTTTTCATATTTTTCGGGTGCTACCTCGCTGGCTGTTTATGGTGGAGGAGAGGGCGCAGCTTTTGACCAGCAGAAAGCTGCTTTAGTTCAGGGTGCTGATATTATAGTAGCAACTCCTGGCAGATTGTTATCACACATTAACCTCAAATATTCCGATTTCAGTACCATTAAACACCTTATACTCGATGAGGCTGACCGCATGCTCGACATGGGCTTTTTCGACGATATTATGCGAATAGTGCGTGAATTGCCTGTTGTGAGACAGACATTGATGTTCTCAGCTACAATGCCGCCAAAAATCAGAAAATTAGCCGAGGGTATTTTGCATAATCCCGAAAGTGTGAGTATTGCCATTTCAAAGCCTGCTGAAAACATCATTCAGGCAGCGTATATGGTTTACGAAAATCAGAAACTTGCTCTGGTAAAATCTTTGCTCAAAGGGAAAACCGATTATAAAAGTGTACTGATTTTTACCTCCCGAAAGATCAATGTAAATGGTCTTGTACGCGAATTGCGCCGAATGGGTTTTAAAACAGATGGAATGTTGTCGGACCTTGAGCAGAAGGAGCGTGAAGAGGTTATGCTTAGGTTTCGGAATCGCGAAACTCAGATTCTTGTTGCTACTGATATTGTTGCAAGAGGTATTGATATTGAGGGGATTGACCTTGTGATGAACTACGATGTTCCACGCGATCCTGAAGATTATGTGCATCGTATCGGGCGCACGGCTCGTGCTCAGAATTCAGGTGTAGCTATTACTCTTATTTCTGATATTGATCAGCATAATTTTAAAAAAATTGAGGAATTAATTGATCGTGACATAATTAAGATTCCTCTTCCATCTGATTTTGGCGAAGCACCTATTTACAACCCAATGTTAGGAAGACGTTTTGGCCGGCGACCAGCCGGAAAACCAAACGATGGTCGCAAAACAGGAGTTGTTAATAAGAAAAAAAACTTTCGTCATCGCGACCGTGGTACTCATAAAGGACATCAACCCGAATAACTTTCTAAAGATTAAATTCAATTGAAGAATTATCTTACTGTTTTGTGATCTTTTCTTTAATTTATTACTTTCGTTGTATTCTTAACATTATTCAATAAATATGAAAACATTCATTCCCCTTTTGATTATGATTCTCGTTTTTTTTGTTGGCAAGTCTCAGCCATTGAATTCGGTGAAAATTTTGGAAAAAGATACCTTACAATCAACTAAGGGTAATATGATAATTACTTTTATTGGGCATGGAACCCTTATGATTGAAGCAGGTAGCCTAGTGATACACATTGACCCCGTTGGAAGAGAAGCAGATTATTCATTACTTCCCAAAGCTGATTTTATACTGATTACCCACGAACATGGGGATCATCTTGATAAAAGTATTCTTCCTGTTATAACCCAGGCTAAGACGGTTACAATAGTGAGTGAGAGCTGTAAGAATTTAGTTGATAATTCATTGGCATTTGTTAATGGCCAAAACAAGACTTTTGGAGATATAAATATTGAAGCTGTACCTGCTTACAATATTGTTAACAAACGAGCTGATGGCAAAGCCTATCACCCTAAAGGGAATGGAAACGGATATGTGATTACTTACGGGGGGATAAAAATATACATTGGCGGTGATACTGAAAACATACCCGAAATGGCAAACCTGAAGCAAATTGATGTTGCTTTTCTTCCCATGAATCTGCCTTACACCATGACACCTCAAATGGCTGCTGATGCCGCACGTATTTTTATGCCTGTTATTTTATATCCATATCATTTTGGTGAAACAAATCCACAGTTATTAATTGATTTATTGAAAGATACTACAATAAAGGTTAGGGTAAGGAAAATGAAATAGTCTGGATTGTTGATGCTGAATAATGTTACTTAAATAAAATCTTTTTTTTACTATTATTTTTTGTTCCGATAGAAATAATTCGCTTTCTTTGTACTGGTATTACAGTATAGTACAGTACAAAAATTAACAGATGGGCTTTCGGATTGAAATTGATAAAACGCTAAAAACCCCTATTTATCAACAAATTACCGATTTAGTAATAAGCGGTATTGAGTCTGATACTATTTTGGTTGGTGAAATGCTACCCTCCATCAATCAGGTTGCCAAAGAGAACGGAGTTGCCAGAGAAACGGTAATTAAGTCATTTTCGGCATTACAGGAGCGTGGTATTGTTCAGCCTGTTCAGGGTAAAGGATTTTTCGTCCTGACAAAAAGTGTTGATATCCGAAACCGCGTATTCTTGTTTTTTGATACTTTTAGTGCCTATAAGCAAACATTCTATAAGGGTTTTAGAGATTCTTTGGGTTCAAACAGCATCGTAGATCTCTATTTCCACCATTTTAATCCAAAAATATTTAAGAAATTATTAGACGAAGCAGTGGGCAATTATACTCATTTTGTAATCCTACCTTTTGATTATCCGGAAATTGCCAACTATTTGAAGGTCGTACCCGAAGAGCGTCTCTACCTTACCGACCGTTATCCACACTTTTTAAAAACCGGATATTCTGCTGTTTACCAAAAATTTGATGATGATGTATTTCATGCATTAACATCTGTTGGAACATTGATTAATAAGTACAACTGCCTGACTCTGGTCTTTTGCGATACTATTACTGTGGTTCCTGCTGAACTCAAAGATGGTTTCGAAAGGTTTTGCAGACAAAATGATGTAAATTACCAGATTTCGTGCGGGATTGATTCAAATGCCAATATCTGCAAAGGAGATTCATTTCTGATTATTGATGACGATGATCTCGTACGGCTTGTCGAAATAGCCAATGAACGTAAACTAATTATAGGACAGGATATTGGAATTATTTCGTACAATGATACCCCTTTGAAAAAAGTAGTCAGCAAAGGAATTTCGGTTATTTCAACAGATTTTAAAAAGATGGGGGAGACTATTGCCGGAATGATTCTAAACAACGAAAGGGCTTGCATCCAAAATTCTTGTAGCTTCATTAATCGCGGGTCGTTTTAACTTAACATGTTTATTTTTAATTAATTTCAAATATTAATTTTTCCATTAGGCATTAACTAATAACAATTGATTATGTATCGAGCAATAATTTGTAATTTTTATCTGGTGTTGTTGCTACTTGTCGCTGCATGTACAATTAAGCAACCTGCATCTATTTATGTTTCCGAGAACGGTTCGAAAGAAGAGAAGCTGGCTGCACAGGAGATCCGGAAATATATCTATCAGCGAACTAATGAATTGCTGCCTTTAGTTGAGTTTAAAGAAGGTGATCTGGTCAAAGCAGATGCAATTGTAGTCGGGGTTGCCGGAAATACGATTATGAAAGCTACAGGATTTACTTTCCCTGTTCTTTGTGCTGATGCCTTTATTCTAAAGACAATCACTACACCCTCCGGAAAACAACTTTTAGTGAGTGGCGGCAGTCCGATAGGCACTCTGTATGCTGCTTACCATTTGGCTGAGCAATTGGGTGTTGGCTTTTACCTCGATGGTGATGTCATCCCCGACCGGCAGATTCCTTTTGTTTTTCCAGAATTGGACAACACTCAAACACCACTTTTTGACAGAAGAGGTATTCAGCCTTTTCACGATTTTCCGGAAGGACCCGACTGGTGGAATACTGCTGACTATAAAGCTATTTTTTCCCAGCTTGTAAAACTGAAAATGAATTTTTTCGGACTTCACACCTATCCGGAGGGAGGGGTAGGCCCTGAACCTCTTACCTGGATTGGTCTTCCTGAGGATGTGAACCCTGATGGAACCGTCAAAACAGCATATCACTCACGACATTTCAATACCTTGGGAGGAACATTTGGCTACTTTCCCCGGAAGACAACTGAGTACAGTTTTGGAACAGGTCTTCTTTTCGATCGTGAAGATTTTGGTGCCGATTATATGCGTAATCGTACTCCTTGGCCAAAACCTGAAGATGAAGCAAATCTATTCAATGATATGGGAAGAATGTTGGCAGATGCTCTACCGTTTGCCGGTGGATTGGGGATAAAGTCCTGCATCGGAACCGAAATTCCTCTGGTACTTCCCAATCAATTTATTGAACTATTGAAAAAGAGGGGTTTAGATCCTGAATCGCCTCAAGTGCGCCAACGAATTTATGAGGGAATTTTCCTCCGGATTAAGCTTACCCATCCTCTTGATTTTTACTGGTTTTGGACATCTGAAAACTGGACATGGAATGGTGAAACAAAAGAAGAGTTACAAAAGACAATCCGCGATTTTGATGCTGCAAACAAGGCACTTGAAGTTGTAAAACCAGGTTTTAAACTGGCAACCTGTGGATGGGTCTTGGGGCCTAAGAGCGACAGAGCATTGTTTGACAAATATTTGCCGAAATCTGTTGCATTCAGTTGTATAAACCGTAATTTGGGATGGGAGCCTGTTGATCCGGCATTTGTACGTATCAATGACCGCGAAAAGTGGGCAATCCCCTGGATGGAAGACGATCCGGGATTGATAATTCCACAATTTTGGGTAGGACGAATGCGGCGTGATGCGGCTGACGCTTATGCCTATAGCTGTAGTGGTTACTTCGGAATCCATTGGCGTACAAGGGTTTTGAGTATGAATGTATCTTCGCTTGCTCAGGCAGCATGGGAACAGCCATGGAATCCTGAAAAGGGGAAAAGAATTACTCCCGACATGTTGGACCAATATCTGAATACTATGGAAGGCAAGGAACGAAAGACACGTGATATGGAATGTCTCGATTTTTATCAAAACTGGTGCAAAATTCAATTCGGTGAATCAGTTTCTGAGTCAATGGCTCAGCTATTTACCAGTCTCGATGGAATGAAGGAGAAAACGACTAAACTCGAATCGGGGCTGACACGGTTGCCACGACCGGCTACATGGATAGACGGTCCGGGAAATGTATTGGTGAATATGCAACCGTGGGACAGTGTTCAGACTCAATACAACTTTATTGAAAAAATGGAATTGCTACGTCCTTCTGTTTTGGGGAATGGAAATCTTGAGCGTTTCGATTACTGGCTAAATCAGTTTAAATACCTAAAGGCGACAGGAAAATTAGCTTGTACAATGGGATTGTATAAAAACGCTGTTAAAACATTAGATAAAACAGAACAAGGTCAAAAGAATAGTTTTGCCAACGAAAAGCTATTACCTATTTTAAGGCAGGAAGTTGATAATCTCAGTGATATATTTAAATATCTGATTTCTACAGTTACAACATGGGGCGAATTTGGGAATGTCACTAACTGGCAACAACATGTAATCCCACATCAAATTCAACCGCAGATAAACCAAATTGTTAAACTTACTGGCGATTCCTCCTGGGTAACTGATCTCTTTCCCAAAAGCATGAAGGAAGTAAACAAAATAATTGTTCCTTCACCCCAAACCATGATTCAAAAAGGGAAAGATTATACTGTTAAGGTTGTAACATATAATCTTAATCCTAAGGAAGCAATCTTATATTGGCGAATTTTGGGTCAGAAAGACTTTCAGAAATCAGATTTAACTAAAACGACGGATAACTATTTGCTGGCCACAATTCCTGCATCTCAGATTTCTGATGATTTCGAGTATTATATTACGGTTGCCGATGCTAAAGAGTACTTCTTTCCGGCTTCGGCGCCTCGGGTAAATTTTGCAGTAGTAAGATTATAAATGATTTAAATAATAGGAAAATGAAAAAGAATCAATTAGTTATTTTA
>CAILKW010000182.1 GCA_903834845.1 uncultured Bacteroidia bacterium
AGAAAAACCGATTGATGCGACCATATCACTATTAATAAAGCTTAAGCCCTCCTGTTCTCCGGATTTGACGAGGAAAGGGCGAATAATCTCAATACCATTTACATAAACAAGATTTTCGTCATAATTACCACCTCTTACCGAGTATTGCGAACTTAATTCATTGTTATTACTTACGCCAGGAAGTGTTTTTACTAAGGTTTCCACACTTCCTGCCATTGCTGGGAGTCTTTCTGTTAGTTTTGGTTGAAGCGTTACAAGGCTTTTGTCAGCTACCTGCCCTTTCACAACTATTTCATTTATGTTTTGTATATCCGGTTTAAGTACCTGTACTATTAATGTATTTTCTGACAAAAGAACTACCCTCTCAGACTTTTCGAAGCCGATTGAAGAAAAAACAATTTTTATTGATTTTCCGGAAACAGAAGGCAATACGAATTCGCCAAAGCTGTTTGTTACCACTCCAAGGGAAGTACCACTTATCGAAACATTGACCATTTCGAGTGGATTATATTCAGGATCAATAACTTTCCCTTTTACAGTAACACCTGTTATCTGTCCGGATGCAGGTTGTGTAATAAACCATAAAATCAACAAACCAGGATATAGTAGTCTTAACATTTACGCTCAGGCTATCGTTTTTAATTTAAAATAATAGTAAAAATACTTAATTTCATGAAATCACAACTATCATTCAAATTTTTTTGATGAGAAATTATTATACACTGTGAAATTGGACAGGATTTTTGATTATATTCGCAATTCATTGAAGTGAACTATTATTATGGCCCAAAAGCATCGTCCGCTTACATCTGTTTTAGTAAAACCCTCTGGTCCTGATTGTAATCTCGACTGTACTTATTGTTTCTATCTCGAAAAAGGGAAGTTATTTCCCGAAACAAAAACGCATCCGATGAGTCGGGAGATACAGGAAGAGATGATCAGGCAGGTTATGCAACAATCAGGCGATGCTGTTTCGATTGGTTGGCAGGGGGGCGAACCTGCACTAATGGGGCTCGACTTTTACAAACGCGCCATTGAATTAGAACTGAAATACGGACATGGGCAGTCTGTGGGAAACGGTTTTCAGACAAATGGCACATTACTAAATCGCGATTGGGCCAAATTCTTCAAGAAATATGACTGGCTGATTGGACTTTCGCTTGATGGACCTGAACATATTCACGATCATTATCGAATGGACAAAGGTCAACATAAAACTTGGAAAACTGTTGAAGATAAGGCCAAAATGTTATTGGCCGAGGGGGTAGCTGTCAATGCAATGTGTTGTATTACTGATTATTCGTCGGATAAAGCTGAAGAACTTTATAATTACTATAAGAATCTGGGACTCACATGGATGCAATTTATTCCAATAGTTGAAACCGATCCAAAAGATCCATCGAAGGCAGCTTCTTTTTCATTAACTGCCGAAAAATATGGTCATTTTTTAAATAAACTGTTCGATTTGTGGCTTGCAGATTTTAAAGATGGTCAACCAACGACCTCAGTTCGGCACTTTGAATCGGTTTTTCACAGCTATGTTGGTATAGAGGCTCCGGAGTGTGCATTAATGAAAGAGTGTGGTGTATATGTTGTAATAGAACACAATGGGAACGTTTACTGCTGCGACTTCTTCGTTGAAAACAGACATCGCCTCGGAAATATCCGCCATGATAAGATTATCAACATGTTAAACTCTAAAAAACAGGACGATTTTGGTAAAGCGAAAGCCATTTTGCCGCGAAAGTGCAGAATGTGCCCTTGGAATTCGAAATGTTTTGGCGGGTGTACCAAGGACAGAATAAAAGATCCTGAGGATAACCATCAACCGCGATTCTGTTCCGGTTATCAACTTTTTTTCGAACACGCCGATCAGGAAATGAAAAGAATCGCAGCAAGATGGAATCAGCAACAAGCCGATCATCAGGAACGAACAGCAACAAGAGGTGTTTACAACGCTTTTGATGATTTGGTCAAAACTATAAAATAATATTATCACTAAATTCAACTGTTATGAAATCAACTATTTTGAAATCAACTATTTTGATCGCAGTCTTTTTGTTACTAATGAGTTGCAAAAAAACTCCAGCACCTGAACCGGTAATTCCTCCATCTAAGGTTGTAACTGAATTCCAGACGTTAATGCTTAATGAAGTCAATTTTCTCAGGACAAAACCTGCTGAATATGCTGAATTAAGACTGAAAGAATATTATGACAGAATTGCAGATAATGGAAGTTATCTCGTACTTAAAAGTTTAACTCCAATGAACGCACTTGTCTTCAATTATTCTCTTAATAAGTCAGCTACTGAATATGCAGGACTTATGGCTGAAAAAAACCTTACTGCCCACGATACTGAAACTCTGAAACGTGCGATCAGTGCCGGATATACAGGGACTTCTGTGAGCGAAAATATTGCTGCCGATATAAAGGACATTTATAATGGGATCCTCAATCCTGAATCTGCTGCAATTGGCTTTGTACGTTTAATGATTATTGACGAAGGTGTTGCCGATTTAGGGCACAGAGTAATCTTGATAAATCCAAATTATAAAACTTTGGGAATTGGTTTCGGACGAAATACTGCCAGTACATATATCAATTACACTGTTCAGGTATTTGGATATCAATAGGATTTATATTCAGATTCACCAAATCATTTAATAAAATCTAAACAGCAGGTATCGCATGTGTGTAATAGAACCTAAGGATATTACATTTTTTGACCAGTATGTTCTGGATGAAATAAATTTTGCGTGAACAAAACCAGCCGAATATACCGAATTGAGATTAAAAGATTATGTTGAGCGATCTGTTGATAACGGAAGTTATCAATTTCTTAAAACATTAACTCCTTTATTGGCAATCTCATTTAATCCTTCGAATAATTTGTCGGCATCAAATTATGCCTCTTATTTGGCCGAAAAAAACCTTATGGGACATAACGAAGATGAAACTCCTTTAATTCGGGCAATCAGAGCTGGCTACAGAGGCGTTTACACAGGTGAAAATACTGTTGCTGCTTCTGAAGAAAATTTTAATCCTGTTTTTAATCCCAATCTGCGGCAATCAGTTTTGTCAGATTACTGATTGTTGACAGGGGGGTCATAGGCACTGGCCACCGCTTCAATATATTAAACAACAATTTTAAAACAGCAGGAATCGGCTTCGGACAGAATCCGGCAAGCACCTACGTCAATTACGTTGTTCAAGACTTCGGAAATTTGAAATGTAAAGTATTTTTGTGATGATGACTTATTTATCGTTTGAAGCGATGAAGGATTCGATGCGTAAATCAATTATATGCCAGTCTGCATTGAATCCTCAATTTGGGGTGCTACGGGTAAGATTCAAATCGGAAAAAGGAAATTTTATCAATAAAGATGGCTTGGCTTCTACCTTTGTGATTTTCGTAGCTTCCATCTCTCCGAAGAAATTTTCTTAACAATACATTCAAATTTTCAAGATTAATAAAAATCAACTATTTTCACAAAAAATTTATTAGTCTGAAAATTTAGAACTGGTTTTATGACAAAAAAGCTTTTGCTTGGGGTTGAGGCAATAGGACAAGGTGCAATAGATGGTGGAATGTCTGGAGTTTATGCCTACCCTGGTACTCCTTCAACGGAAATTACCGAATATATTCAGGAAAATGAAGTTGCCATTGAGCGCAATCTTCACCGTGAATGGTCAGCCAATGAAAAAACAGCCATGGAAGCGGCTTTGGGGATGGTCTATGCGGGTAAAAGAGCTCTGGTTTGTATGAAACATGTTGGATTAAATGTAGCTGCCGACCCGTTTATGAATGCTGCTACAACTGGAATCAATGGTGGTATGATAATCGCGGTAGCGGATGATCCATCAATGCATTCATCTCAGAATGAACAGGATTCACGCTTTTATGGCAAATTTGCTATGATTCCGATTCTTGAGCCTTCAAACCAGCAGGAGGCATACGATATGACACGAACAGGTTTTGAACTGTCAGAAAGATTAGGCACGCCTGTTCTCCTTCGACTTACAACACGTCTTGCCCATTCACGTGCAGGAGTTATCCCAATCGAAAAAGCTTTGCCGGAAAACAAACTCTCTCTTCCGAATGATCCAAATCAATTCATCCTTCTGCCTCCCTTGGCACGAAAAAAATATCAACTCCTGCTCGACCATCAAGCAGACTTTGAACTGGCATCCGAAAAATCGCCATTCAACAGCTTTATTGAGGGAAAAGATCATTCAATAGGAATCATTTGTTGTGGCATTTCTTTGAATTATCTAATCGAAAACTATCCGGAAGGATGTCCTTTTCCAATAGTAAAGATTTCTCAATATCCTTTACCATCATTAATGATAAAGATGCTGGAACAGCAGGTTGACAAATTACTTGTTATAGAAGAGGGATACCCGATTGTAGAAGAGCAATTGAAAGGTTTTTTTAATAATGGGAAAAAAATATCGGGCAAATTAGATGGAACAATTCCAAGAACAGGCGAATTAAATCCTGATATAGTTGCAAAAGCACTAAACCTAAAAACAAATGCCGGTAATCCTATTCCTGATGTAGTGACAAACAGACCACCTGCATTGTGCAAAGGGTGCGGTCACCACGATTTATTTAAAGCACTTGCTGAAGTAATGCTGGATTATGGTACTGGTCATATATTTTCCGATATCGGTTGTTATACTCTTGGAGCACTTCCCCCATATAATGCAGGCAATTCCTGCGTTGATATGGGTGCTTCCATAACAATGGCTAAAGGAGCTGCCGATGCCGGACTGTTTCCTTCTATCGCGGTTATCGGCGATTCAACCTTCACTCATTCCGGCATAACCGGATTGCTTGATGCAGTCTATGAAAAATCGAATATTCTTGTCATGATTGGAGATAACGAATCCACAGCAATGACTGGTGGCCAGAATTCAGCTGCCACCGGAAGAATTGAAACAATTTGCAAAGGTATCGGTGTTGATCCAGAGCATTTACATGTTGTTGAGGCAATGCCAAAAAACCACGAAAAACTTGTTAATCTGATCAAAAAGGAGCT
>CAILKW010000183.1 GCA_903834845.1 uncultured Bacteroidia bacterium
GGTGGTCATCGGTACAGTCTGCAAAACCGACAAAACCCCAGAAATTATTTTTTTTCTGATCAAAAATAGGAACAATCATTACCGAGTTAATCAATTGGTGTTCAAATAATAATTGTAGGTCTTCAGTGAATTCATGTGCAAGTCCTTTTATTGATTTACCTTTTATCAGAGGTGTGAACCATCCGTCAGTCCGGAAAGTATAGTAAATCTCTTTACACTTATCCGTGTCAACTTTCGACCTGATTTCTGGTACAATATAATCATGTACTAAGCTTACTTTTCTTTTTCCTTGAAGAGTTTTTGGTGCGTTTTTATAGATAAAAATCCTATCAATTCCGGCTACCTTGCTGATTGTTTCAAGCGCATCATTAATTGCTGACACAAAATCTTCATTGGTAAGAAGGTGGTTTGATGCCATTGCCATACCTTGAAGTACACTTTTTTGTTGAATTAATTCTTGTTGTATCTGACTTATTTTGATGTTTTCCATTTCCAATTCTTGCTTTTGATTATGAAAAATTGAAATAAGTTGTGCAATCTGACTGAATTCATTCTTATTATTTTCGAGAATTTTCAGTTTTGAAGTATCGTTGTTACGCAGACTGTCGGAAATAATCTTGAGTGGGCGTCTGATCCAAAAATACAAAATGACAAAGAATATTATAATAAGAAGAATGAGAAGGCAACCGAGAAGGTAAAATACAAAATCATTGATTTTATGATAGTTGATCAAAACATTACTTGGTTTTTTTACTATCAGAAAGCCTATTGTTGTATCATCATAGCTGATCAATGCCTTTGAAACTGTTATCGAGTCATTTTCAATTAGCTGATTTACAAAGGGTGTTTTATTTTCAAAAGATACTTTACTGGCTGTATTTCGCGAAAGTTCTTGAAAAAAATTCAAATTCCAGATTCTACCAATAAAGAAAAAACCGGCAGGAGGTGTTACCCGTGAAGTATCGAGTGTTGGATGGATTGATGCAGCAGAGATTTCCAAAAGACCCTCAGGAATTAATTTAAAATAGTGTATAAGTCCTTTCTCGTGTATTGCATTGATGATTGCAGGGCGGGTCGATGAGTTTTCAAAAACATCGGTGGTTCGTTTACCAAAACCGTAAACTAATTGACAATCAATATTATAAACACTGGCAGAATATAGATTAAAGGATTTAATAATACTTGCAATATTGTCGCTGGCCCATAATGGGTTTGGCTTTATAATGTTGGTTATTATATCATCCCAGTTGGTGTAATCTTTCACAATCTGGTCGAGCTGGTCAGATTTCACATTGATTGCAGCATTAATGAGCACAACTTGTTGATCGGCAGCAGATTGTACAATTATGGTGGTTTGATCCTCTTGAGTTTTGCGAAAAAAGAATAAAACAGCTGCTAGGGTTATAACAGATGAGCAAAACAAAATGAGAATTTTCTTGGTAATATTCATAGATTTAAGGAAGATTACAAAACATTATTGAATTTGCGTATTTTTCACTGTACTGTGCTTAGTATGTATAAATTGCTTATTAGCTCCTTTTATTTTCATCAACGATCCAAACATTAGGAACATCCCTTTTGGTAAGCTGCCTAATGCTTTAAGTGTGCTAATATTGTAAAAAGAAAGTGGAATTGAAAATAGAAAAGCGAGAAGGCATAGCAATACTATCGATATCCATAGATATGAAAAAAGGGTATTTGCTACAATGAATATGTTTATTACAAGGAATAATGTACCAAAAAAAAGGACTGCCCCAAGTAATAAGATTCTTGGTGGCTGAATGAACTGAATTGCCTTATCAAAGTAATCAATATTTCCTTGAAGGAGCAAAGCTTTTAGGGACGAGCCGAAATCCTGACGGAAATAATGCAATTGCGCTGAAAGCCAACGTCGCCGCTGATTGCTGAAAACTTCAGCTTTCTGTACTTTTTCATCGTAAACTATGGCATCATCAAGGTATTCGATTTTATGATTGTTTTTCAGCATTTTAAGCTCTATTTCCTTATCAAAACCGCCAATAGCTGTTACCGATGCCATTAGGCTTTTGAAGAAATCATATTTAAAGGCCATTCCTGAACCAATTATTGCTGACGAAAGACCTAAGACACGGTGTCCTTTACGGAAAATATGATTGTTAATCTCTTCGCTTATTGCATCAAGTAATGCAAGGTTGGTGTCCATGTTTTTGGCCGCGCGATGACCCTGAACTGCCATATAATTATGCTCAAAAGCTGCATTTATTTTCAACAGAAAATCAGTGGCCATAACATTATCGGCATCAAGAATGACAGCAATATCATAATTATCAGTTAGTTGTGCCATTGCTTTGTTTAATGCTTTGGACTTGGTACTTTTGTCAAATTTTACTTCTATTACCCGAATCGGCAGTTCCTTTAATCTTGTAATAGTTTCAGTCTGAAAAGAGTCAGCAATAATCACAACATCATATTTTTCAGACGGATAATCCTGTTCAAGTGCGTCTTTTGCAACATCAATTATTACTTCATCTTCTTTATAACCAGGGATGAGAACAGCAATTTTTCGTAAAGATGGTTTGCTTGCGTAGGGCCTCTGTCGGTAAAACAGCCCGGCAAAGGCAAACACCAAAATATAGAGTGTGGGTAATATTAGTAAGGCATATATGATGATTTCTAATATCAGAAATATTGATTCAAGAGAAGTATTCATTGTTTTATTGGATAAATTTGTTGTATTTCAGTATATTAATTGTTATTATTTTCTCCATTTGCGAATTTTATTTCTGATTTTCAGAGCATACTTTCGAAGAAAAGGAAAATATTTTCCACTTTTAATGTTATACAACACCGATTCCGCTTTGAAAATCATTTCAAAATTCTCAGTACAAAGCACTGGTTTTTTTGTAATCATGTTAATTTCAATAGCTTGTGATAAAGAGCTTTCAACAAATAGAACGTAATAACTGGAAAAGTATGTTTTCGCTTTATGCTCTGCATGGCTATTAGCTTTTATTCTTGCTTCTTTATTGGGAAGATCAAGCATTACAAGTTGGTTATATTTTACATTGTTGGCCTTAAGCCATGTCTCAGTTTCTTTTCTGTATTTTTCAAGGCGTGAAGTAACAATTGTGCCGATTTTGCTGCCGGGGATGAACAACGGTGGTGCATGCACTATAAAATCTAAATATTTTTCTCCATCATCATTTTGCTCGTCTGTTGGATCAACGCACAACACTCCGTCAATATCGAAGCATGCTTTTTCGAGTGTGGTGTGATTGAGTATGTTCCATTGGAAATATCGTGGAAGAGGGACAACTTCAAAATAATAATCAACAATCTTTTCCTTTCCGGGAATCACATAAATTGCGCAATAACTGATGGAAAAGTTCTCTTTCACATCCTTTAAACTCTCCTTGCACTTTTCCATTGCATCGCCTGAAGCAATACTATCGTCAACAACCAATATTTTCTTGAAATCTTTGATATCGAAAAACTGACTACGTGCTCCAGCCTTATAGATATGACCATTTAAAAACGAATGGATATCAGTGTAGGGTTTGTTGAGGTATAACGCAAGTAAATTGGCTGGCAGCATACCGCTTCGTGGAATACCAACTATAAGATCAAAATCCCGAGGAAGAATGCTTAAACGTTTGAGGATAATATTATTAAGATCAGCGATGTTCCTGTAGTACATAAGATTGTATATTTTAATAAATTATTTTAAGGAATCATTAAGAAATGCAAAGGCTTGATTTTGATTAATTTTCAGGATTTGGTTGATTTTGGCGAAATCAATCGGGGTTTTGAGCATATTGAGATCTAAATCCTCTGTTGTTAGGATTAACCTGTCCTCTAAGCCGAACAATCTTAGTAAAGATGCAAAGCGAGTCATACCACGCTTCGAATTGCCAATAGCTAAAAACGGTTTATTAAAAATAATTGAAAAGACCGTACCATGAAAAGAATCTGTAACTACATATTCTGCATCCATAAAACCACGAATCCAATTTGTTACAGGGGGCGATACACAGGAATTCAATTTTTTCA
>CAILKW010000184.1 GCA_903834845.1 uncultured Bacteroidia bacterium
GTATATCTTAAATTCGATACCAAAAAGGATAAAGTCATCCTGATGAAAGTTGGAATTTCGTACGTTGATGCAAATCAGGCCAAACTCAACATTCAGAAAGAATTGCCGCATTGGGATTTTGATAAAATTGTAAGTGAATCAACGGAAGAGTGGAACAAATATCTTAGCAGGATTGAAATAGAAGGAGGCACACCCAAACAACAACAACGTTTTTATACCGATTTATGGCACTCTCTTCTGGGAAGACGAATTATAAACGATGTAAACGGAAAATATTGTGACATGACGGGTGCGGAGAGACGAGTCGGACAAATTCCGCTTGATAAGGATGGGAAGCCGCTTTTTAACCATCACAATTCCGACTCTTTTTGGGGGGCACAATGGACAATTGCCACACTTTGGGATCTTGTATATCCTAAAATTACCAGCGACTTTGTCAATTCTATGTTGATGATGTACGATGATGGCGGGCTTATCCCAAGAGGCCCTGCCGGTGGAAATTATACCGCAGTAATGACTGGAGCTTCTTCAACTCCATTTATAGTGAGTGCTTACATGAAAGGAATCAGAAGTTTTGATATTTCAAAAGCTTATGAAGGAATGAAGAAAAACCATCTGCCGGGTGGTATGATGGGAAAAGCCGGTTACGAGCATAACACATTCAACGGAGGGGGAATTGAGTTTTATATTGAAAAAGGTTATGTGCCTTATCCATTAACCAAGAAATGGGGAATCCATCAGGATGGGGCATCACAAACTTTGGAATATGCCTCTCAGGACTGGTGTCTGGCTCAAATGGCAAAGTCTTTGGGAAAAACGGACGATTATACATATTTTATGAAACGCTCCACAAACTGGAAAAACCTGTACGACAAGGAATCAGGCTGGATTCGTCCCAGAAATATGGATGGTAAATGGAAAGAGCCATTTGATCCTTATCAATACGAAAACGGGTTTGTTGAAGCCAATGCAGCCCAGGCAACATGGTTTGTTCCCCACGATTTACCCGGTTTAGCTGTGATGATGGGGGGAAAAGATAAAATGGCAGCAAAATTGGAAACAAGTTTTAAAGTAGCTGCAAAACTTGATTTTACTTCCGGGAAATCACATTCTAAAGAATTGCAGGAAGAGTACCGCAGGATTCCGATAAACTATGGGAATCAGCCATCTATCGAAACAGCATTCGTATTTAATCATATCGGATACCCCTGGCTAACACAATATTGGTCGAGAAAAGTTGTGGAGCAGGCTTTCAGCGCACTTTCAACTGATAAGGGTTACAACGGTGATGAAGATCAGGGATTAATGGGTTCATTGGCAGTTCTTATGAAAATAGGATTATTTGAAATGAATTCGGGAGCGGAGCAACGACCTGTTATTGAGCTTGGTAGTCCAATATTTGATAAAATAACCATCCATCTGGATTCTAGTTATTACAAAGGAAAAACATTTGTGATTGAGGTAAAAAACAATCAACCTGAAAATTACTATATTCAATCGGCGAATTTGAACGGAAAACAGCTGAACAAGCAATGGTTCTA
>CAILKW010000185.1 GCA_903834845.1 uncultured Bacteroidia bacterium
TAAGGTAGCAACACCCGAACTATTAAGGTATATTGTGGCTGGTTTGCAAACAGCCGTCGGTTTTTCACTTTCAGTAACAGTAACGTTAAAACTGCATGAGGCAGTATTAGTTACTGTTGCACCGTCCGAAACGGTATATGTTACAACTGTTGTTCCAATAGGAAATTGTGTTACGCCAGATGTGCCGGACTTAGTCCAGGTTAGAGTATTTGTGGCACTGCAGTTATCAATGGCCGTTGGTTCAGTCCAAGTTGCTATACCATAGCAATAACCTGTAGTATTTGCAATAGTGATGTTTGAAGGACAACCGCTGATAACAGGTTTCTGATTGTCGGTAACTGTAACAGTAAAAGTACATGTTGATGTATTGGAAGCAGCATCTGTTGCCGTGTAAGTTACTGTTGTTGTTCCTGCAGGAAAAGAAGTACCTGAGGTATGTGATTTTACCCATATCAGGCTACCTGATGCGGTGCAGTTATCAGTGGCTGTTGGTTCAGTCCATGACACAGTAGCGGTGCAAAGACCTGCGCTGCTGGTACGTGTTATATTTGCCGGACAACCTGCGATTAGGGGTTTTTGGGTATCGGTAACTGTTACAGTGGTTGTGCAGGTAGCAGTATTTGCAGGGCTTGATGTATCTGATACGGTATATGTAATAGTACTTACTCCTACATTGAAAGTTTTTGTTCCTACCTGACCACTTCCACTTCCTGTGGTAACACCCGTTATAGTGTATGATAAAGTCGAACCTGAGCAATTGTCTCCAAAAGTAGCATCAGGAACAACCACACTTGCAGTACATAAATTGTTATCGTTTGACACTGAAATCGTTGGAGTGCTGGTGATACTTGGAATCTGACTATCAGTGACAGTTACCATAGATGTACAGGTAACAGTATTGGCTGGGCTTGCTCCATCCGTAATTGTATAGTGAATAGTTGTAATCCCTATATTGTATGTTTGTGTTGCCAACTGACCGTCACCGCTAAGAACAGTAGCCCCGGTTGTTGTCCAGGTTAAGGTTGCTGTTGTACAATTATCAGCAAAAGTAATAGTTGGTATCTCTACGCTTGCAGTACAGGAATTATTGTCGTTAGCGACTGTTTTATCTGAAGGGCAGCTAATAGTTGGTTTTTGGTTATCAGTTACAGTTACAGTGGATGTACAGGTAACAGTGTTTGCGGGACTTGCTCCATCCGTAACTGTATAGTGTATAGTTGTAATCCCTATATTGTATGTTTGTGTTGCCAACTGACCGTCACCGCTAAGAACAGTAGCCCCGGTAGTTGTCCAAGTCAAAGTGGCCGTTGAGCAATTATCACCAAAAGTAATATTTGGTATCGTGACACTTGCGGTACACTGATCGTTGTCGTTGTTTACCGAATAATTCGAAGGAGGCGTTATTGTAGGTGGCTGAATATCCTGAACAGTAACTGTAAATGTACACGTGGTGGCATTTCCGCTGGCATCTGTAGCAGTGATAGTTATCGTTTGAGTTGAGCCGTCACCTCCGCTTAGTACAGTAGTAGCAATCGGATCTTGCGTTAAGGTAATGGATTCTGTGCCGCAGTTATCGGTTGCGGCAATACTAAGAAGTGTTATGTAATTTGGGATTGTAGCTGTGCATGATCCGGAATTCATGTTCAAATTCTGATCACTCGGAGGATTTGTTATTGTCGGTTTTTGATTATCAACAACTGTAACTGTAAAAGTGGATGTGCTTGTATTTTCATTTATATCGTAAGCTGTCCAGATAATAACATTATCACCTTTTGTCAATTGAACTCCGGTAAGAGTAGTCGTGGCAGTAGAACCAAATTCAACACTGCCATTAATTTTGTATGTAAGTCTTAAGATGCCACAATTATCAGTAGCAGAAGCGGTAAAACCATCACCATCAACTACTGTATAGTAACATTGGCTTGGATCAGTGTTCTTACTTATACTAACGGGTGTAACTGTAAACACAGGTGCAGTAACATCTTTAACCGTAACTGTGAAAGTACAGGTTTGACTATTACCACTTAAATCAGTGGCAGTCATAGTAACTAATTGAGTAGAATTGTGTCCGCCTGAGAGTGTGGTTCCTTCGATTGGGCTTTGGGTAATTGTTATTGAATTAGTTGCTGTACAGTTGTCACTAACAGTTACTGAACCTGTATAATCCGGTAAAGTAGCATTGCAACCGGCACTCGTATTTAGATTTTGATTTGAAGGACAAGTTATTGTGGGTTTTTCATTATCAACAGTAACTGTATAAGCGAGTGAAGTAGTACAATAAGTTGTTGCAATACCAATTGCGCGTACGTAAAAGTTGGTAGAAGTTAGGATGTTTGTAGTATAGCCAGTTGGCCCAGCCACGATATCTGCAATCTTTGTCGTGTTGGACGAATCCCAAAGTTGATATGTGCTGCCATTAGTTGCTGAAGCTGTAATTTTAAAATCAACTCCCCGGCAAACAGGTGCAACCGGGTCTAAAGTAACAAGGATAACAGATGGATTCGGGTTTACCGTAATTGTAACAGTTGCCGAACTAAGTGGCTCTAATACGCTACCATAAAAATCGGTAACACTAACCAAAGAGTAGGTTGTGGTGGTAGTAGGAGTAACAGTAATTGAGGCATCACCGGATTCGTTACTCACATATTTTGTAACAGTGGCTGTAGAGCCTCCGGCAGAATAAACAACGGTATATGGACCAACACTTGCATCAACGCTTACTGCTATTGTTGTACTCGAACCATTACAAATTGCGGCTGCACCTTTTCTGTAAAGAGTAGCTGCATCTTGCCCATAAGCTTTATTCACAAATCCAAATAAACCAACAAACAGAAAAATCACAAAAAGCGTAGCTGCCCGCAAAACGGAACGCACCCCAAACCCAACCATAGAGCTACCCTGAGCTTCCACAGCTTTACCTGTTTGAAATTTGTATATGTCCGTCTGTGAGTGAAACTTCATTTTTTTTTATATTTGGGCTACAAACATACGTTAATTAAATTTAACAATGAGGTATTTTTTTCCGAAAAATGTTTTTTTTCTGAGATTTCAATTTTCATAGATATTTGCATATATTTCTTACCTGATGGATTCAAAAAAAACTACATAAAATCAGCATTTATTATTTAGGATTAGTTATCGTAAATAGTAAACAGACTAACTATCAAGCTATTGAAACCGTGTGGATAAGCTTAGCTTTTGAAATTGCTTTTAAACCTGCCGTCACCTTCATTTCAATATCAGCAAATGATGTTTTTGTTTTTCCAACCTAAGTAACATTGTAAAGGGAATTGTTGTTCAATCTTTTTTACATTTTTTTAAACATTCTGTGGAATCGAGGGAAAAGCGATTTAAACCCATCCTAACCACGGAGTGGTTAAACATGAATCGAAGATCAGCGAAGCTAATAGCCTAAAGTGTAGCTTGCGGAACCAGGGGAAAACAATGGTAAACCCATCCTAACCACGAAGTGGTTAAAAATGAATCGAAGATCAGCGAAGCTAATAGCCTAAAGTGCAGCTTGCGAAACCAGGGGAAAACAATGGTAAACCCGTCCTAACCACGAAGTGGTTAAACATAAATAGCCCAAAGTGCAGCTTCCGAAACCGGGGGCAGACAATGGCAACCCCCGTCATAACCACGGAGTGGTTAAACATGAATCGAAGATCAGCGAAGCTAATAGCCTAAAGTGTAGCTTCCGAAACCGGGGGTAAATGAGCACCACATCACGACAATCCCGAAGCGGGTTGAACATATAATTATTTGCCCTAAAATTCGTTATTTTTCCCCACAACCATAATAGTTTTTGATCAAAGAAAAAATAAGGTAAATAAGGTTGATGATGTATTTTAACCCATACCTACTAAGGTTAAGAATGAATAGAAAATAAGGTTTTTGAACATTTAATAAAATCTTATTTTGGGTTTTCCAACCTTAGTAACAAGGTATAGATAATTGTGTTTCAACCTTATTTACCTTATTTACCTTCCTTTAAAACAAAAATGAAAACTGGGAATCCGAATAAAACCCCATCCTAACCACGAAGTGGTTAAACTTGAATAACCCCCGGTGAAGTTTACGGAACCGGGGGTAAATGAACGACACATCACGGCAACCCCGAAGCGGGTTGAACATATAATTATTATACCAAAAATACCTTATTTATTTCCCCACAACCATAATAGTTTTTGATCAAAGAAAAAATAAGGTAAATAAGGTTGATGATGTATTTTAACCCATACCTACTAAGGTTAAGAATAAATGAAAAATAAGGTTTTTGAACATTTAATAAAACCTTATTTTTGTTTTCCAACCTTAGTAACAAGATATAGATCATTGTGTTTCAACTTTATTTACCTTATTTACAAAACACATCATAACCACGAAGTGGTTAAACATGAATCGAAGATCAGCGAAGCTAATAACCCCCGGTGTAGCTTGCGGAACCGGGGGAAGACAATGGCAAAACCCCATCCTAACCACGAAGTGGTTAAACTTGAATAACCCCCGGTGAAGTTTACGGAACCGGGGGTAAATGAACGACACATCACGACAATCCCGAAGAGGGTTGAACATATAATTATTAATCCCAAAGTACCATCTTTTCCCGAATCTTAGTTGCCGAAATAACACATTAATTTTGAATGGTTTACTCTGCCAACCCGTTCAGCAACGGCACAAAAACAAAACCTCCTTTATCTTCCTCAGCATATACAGTTTCTGAAATTCTGGTGACGATTTTCATGGTCTGAAGGTTACTTTTACCAATAGGTATGACTAAAATTCCACCAATCTTAAGTTGCTGTTTGAGAGGTTCGGGAACCGTAGAAGCTCCTGCGGTAACAATGATTTTATCGAAAGGGCCATAAGTTGGTAATCCTAAATATCCATCACCATAGAAAAATTGGGGACGATAACCTAAAGTAGGAAGGAGGATTCTTGCAAAATCGTATAATGCTTTATGACGTTCAATTGTATAAACAGTAGCGCCCATTTTGCATAATACGGCAGCCTGGTAACCTGAGCCGGTACCAACTTCAAGCACTTTGTCGAATTTCTTAAGTTTCAGCGATTCTGTTTGAAATGCTACTGTATATGGTTGCGAAATTGTTTGTCCGACAGCAATAGGAAATGCTTTGTCTATATAGGCATACTGGATGAAACTATTATCCATAAAAAGGTGACGCGGCACCGAACCGATTGCTTCGAGTACCGCAACATCGGTAATACCCTTTTGTTTTATTTCTTCCACTAATTTACGCCGCATCCCCTGATGTCTGAAAGTATCGTCTTTCTGAACCATATACCGACTAATTTATATTTATGATATAAAACAACCTGCAAAAAACTCTTCCAACGAAAGCTTATTTCTGGCAATGTTTGCAAAGTGAATTTTAAATGCAAAATTACCATTAAAAACCGACTTTTTCAACAACAGATAGTTGATAAAAACAATATGATGTCCTACGAATCGTATTAGTATAAAAGTACATTTGTTTCAGAATGTTAAGTGCAGCTATAATACTAGCAGGTGAGTCAGAAATGCTTCCTTTAAGTTCACTTAGTTCAATTAAAGGGGTACAATGGGATGGAATTTTCTATTCCGGAGAAAAGGTACATCATACTTTTGATCGTGCTCTGATATTCTCATCTCCGGATATTATCCCCCTAATTTGTGATCTTTTGATTGTCGTTGATCCTGATTTTTGCACCTTCGATTACTTATCGTTTGCCATTAGAAACGGATGCCACTTGTTTCTATCGGATAAACTGAAACTTACAACCGAAGAACGCAGACATCTGATCCATCTTGCAAATGAAGGCGGAACTTATATACAGATTCAGAATGATTTTCTTTTTCACCCTTTTCAGGAAAAAATCATAAATCATACAAATAGTATATGTTTTATCGAGGCTTCACAATCTGCATCACCTAAGCCTGATCGATTAAACGAATTGCTATCTAACAATCTTCTCATGATTCTCAGAGCCACTGGTTCACCAATTTATAAGATTGATGTTTTTTGCGGGACGATTCCATCAAATCAACCTGATGTATTGAATGTTCATATCAGATTTAAAAACGGCTCGGTAGCAACATTGACGCTAAGATTCGACGAACAACAAGAGTTACATTTTTTTAAGATTTATGTCGGAGGGAAAGCTGCAATTTTTGATTTCGTGCAGAATACGATTAGTCACTACCCCACTGAGAATATTAATGGGAAATCGAAAAGAACTACCCCTGATCCTTTGCCCGAGCAAATCGCAGATTTTGTAAGAAACATCTCAGAGAAAAACAATCCTGGATTTAGTCTGGATGACGAGATACAAGTTTTTCTTTTGATGGAAAAAATAAGAGAAAAGATCAAAAATAATTCAATTTCAACTCATTAATTACTCAAAGAATGAATATCAATCACATTGGTATATGGACCAATAATCTGGAAGGGTTACGCGAATTTTATTGCGAATACTTTGGCGCTAAATCGAATGAAAAATACATAAATCCTGTAA
>CAILKW010000186.1 GCA_903834845.1 uncultured Bacteroidia bacterium
AAAGTAACTGAACTGATATTCAGGTAACCCTGATAGGAAGGAATGCCTGAATCTCCAACCATATCTCCGATTCCCGCCTGGTGCTGATAAAGTCCGGTAAGCAGTGATGCTCGTGTGGGGCAGCAACGTGCAGCATTGTAAAACTGTGTAAACCGAACCCCATTTTGCGCCAGTTTATCGAGATTTGGAGTCGGGATTTCAGAGCCAAAACATCCAATATCAGAGTAGCCCATATCATCTGCCAGAATTAACAAAATATTTGGCCGAATTTCTGCTTTTTCAGGAGTCATTCCTGAAACACTCTGAAAACCAAAACTTAATAGACTTAATCCAAAAAAATGATTAAATTTCAGATAATCCATTTCTAATTAATTTATTTTGACAAAAAATGATAGTGTCCGCTTTTTACTGCAAACAATTGATAACCTTCTTCTTCCTTTATAAAACTGACATCAGTGGATGCAGAAGTTTTAGTTCCGTTTTCCGTAATTTGTTTTTCCTTCCTGACAGGTACATAAACATCAGCCCAACTGCCAACCGGCACAGTCACATCCATTGAAAACTGCCCATTTTCATTTTTCCAGTAAATTCCTGCTTCGCCGAAAGAGGTTTGGTTAAAATATTTAACAAAAGTCATTTCTGCCACAGGTTGAGGACGAAAAATAATGTGCTTGTAACCCGGAGCATCCTCGTCAACATTCATTCCTGCAAGTTTCCGGTAAAACCAAACCAACCCACCTCCAAACATTGGATGATTGTGAGAACCATCTAAATTCCAATTTTCACGGGTTGTAGTGGCTCCAATCTCCAACCAATGACCATAGCCGGGTTCATCTTTTTTGTTTATTGCAGTGTAAGCAAGATGGTTCATGCCATTTTCCGACAAAACTTCAAAAAAGAATTGTGTACCAAAAATACCTGTATCAAGATGCCCGTCATTTGCTTTTATGTCCTCTTTCAAGGCTTTTATGACTTTGCTGTACTGATTTTCAGGTACTCCCATTTTCAGTGCAAATATATTCCCTCCAGACTTGCCATAAGTTCCTTTTTCTTTATTGTAAAATCTCTGAAAAAATGCTTGTTTTGTTCGTTCAGCCAATGCTTCATATTCTTTCGCTTCGGCAGAATTATTCAGAACCTTTGCTGTTTTGGCTGTAAAATCGGCACATCTCCAAAAATAAAAAGTATGAACCATCTCGTCAGGGGGTAAACTACCAGGAGTAACCCATTCGCCAAGATTAAACCATTTTAGCACTTTGCCGTCTTTTCCAACACGTTGCGAGTACATAATCCCATCGTTATTCAACCATGTTTGCATATAACGGATGTACTCTTTCATACCAATGTAATTATCTGACAACATATCTTTTGATCCATAATGGAGATAAAACTCCCAAGGCATAATGCAGATGGCTGCCCCCCACGCCACTCCGCCACCACATCCGGGTTGCCAGGGTGCGCCATTGGGAACATAACCTGTTGTTACATTCTGCGCTCCGAGCATATCCTGTATCCATTTATGATAAAAGTTACGGGCATCGTAATTGTGCAAAACCATTACGCTTGCGACCTGTCCGTCACCGGTGTAGGGAGATCGTTCTCTGTGAGGACAATCGCTGGCAACTCCGCCGTGCATATTATCTGTCTGACTTCTTCTCCAAATTTTATTGATGTTGTTAAAAAGGGGATTTGAAGTTTCAAAAATGGCCGATACATCAATTTCAGTATGAACAACTTCGGCAGTTATCTGATCAGCCCGAAGTTCTCCCGGCCAATTACTAATTTCAACGCCGCTAAATACAAACCAATTAAAACGTGCAGCATAAGATTCATATCCAACACCTTTAAAAATATAGGAATTGTCGCCGGAATAGGTATTGCACAGGTACTTGATTTCAATTTTCTGTCCGGCAGATCCTTTCATATTCTTCAAACTCACCCAACCAGAAACTTCGACACCGAAATCAACATGATAAATTCCATTAGCTAATTTTTCAATTTTCACCGGTTCAATCCGCTCATTAACACGGTCTGGACGTGAGGTGTGAGCTACCAATTTTCCTTCCGGAGCTTTCCTAATTACTGCAGGTTTCCAGGCAGAATCGTCAAAACCAGGCGTACACCAATTTAATTGTTCCAATCTCGCATCATAATGTTCGCCATAATAAACCATGTCCATCAGGATAGGGCTTTTTGAAGCTTTCCAGCTTTCATCACTAACAATAACATCCTCAGTTCCATCACTATAGGTAATGAATATCTGAGCTAAGAAACGAGGACTACCATAAGCACCAGCCCAATGTTTAGCAGGATTGAAAAAACCGTTTCCAAGAATACTTCCCAATACATTTATATCTTTATTCAGCAGTTCCTTAATATTATAAGCCAAATACATCACTTTATATTCCCTGAAATTGTCTTCCACAGGGATATACTCTTTTATCAATTCAGGGCGTTTTCCGTAGTTAGTTTGATTAGGCACCAGAACATCATTTCCCACTTTCTTTCCATTCAAATATAATTCAAAATATCCGAGTCCGGTAACAAAAGCTACAGCTTTTTCAACCTTCTTTCCAAGCTTGAATTCCTTTCGAAACATCGGAGCAGGAGGAGGTAATTGGTCGGGAAGCACTGCTTTGGGTTTCGTTAGTTTAGGAAGTGCTTCTTCTCCCTGCCAGGGAGCTCCTATCCATAAGGCCTTCCAGTCTGAGGGGTTTAATAGTCCCATACGCCAGTTTGCCGGTTCACTCCAGTCAGAAACCACCCCGTTTTTGTCCCAGACACGCACCTGCCACCAGCAATCCATCCTTGAAACAAGTTGTTTGCCAGCATATTCGACCCTGTTGGATTGTTCGCTTATCACCTTCTGGCTATCCCACAAATCAGGCTTCTCAAGGTTTGATTTAGAAGTTGCGACCCTGATTTGCCAGGCAGTTTGACTTTGTCCGCGTTCGCCTTCCTGCGCGGCATTTATCCAAGCAAGCCGGGGTTTTAGAACATCAACCACCGAAGGATTTTGAAGATATTCGCAGGTCTGTTTTACAGGAACTAACTTTCCGTAAGAAACAAAACCAAGTAAATTCGACAGAATAATTAAGTAGAAAAATCGTATTATCTTCATGGGATGAGTGTTTAATGGTTTAACAAACCTTATTTATGAATAAGAATCGGCATTTGGGCATTAACTTGTTTGCGCCAATCATTCAATTTTTGATTCATCTCTTTTGTCTTATTATTCATTTTACGGGAAAGGTCATTTGATTCTGAGAGATCATCTTTCAAATTATACAGTTCTAGTTTACCCGTCTCGTACAATTCCACAAGCTTG
>CAILKW010000187.1 GCA_903834845.1 uncultured Bacteroidia bacterium
GATGCCTATTCGAAGGGCAGCCCTTGAAGGGAGCAAGGAAATCTTTTTTGCAGTTATATCAACTTCAATTACTTTGGCCATCGTCTTTTTGCCGGTTCTGTTTTTGGAGGGATTCGTGGGAAGTCTTTTCAGGGAATTTGCTGTTGTTGTAGAAAGTGCGGTATTGATTTCCGCTTTTGTCTCATTGACATTGAATCCTGTATTGAATGTGTTCCTGAACAACAAAGGTGCCGAACATGGCCGGTTTTATAAAGCTACGGAACCATTTTTCAATGGAATGGAAACTGGTTACAAATATGCGCTTGAGAAGTTTATCAGCTTGCGCGGGTTAGCATGGGTGGTCGTCCTGATGTGTATTTTATTTACCTTTTTTATTGGGTCTAACCTTCAAAGCGAATTGGCACCTCTTGAGGATAAGGGAAGTGTCCGCTTTCAAATCAGTGGTCCTGAAGGGGCAAGCTATGGTTACATGTCGAAGGCCGGAACAGAATTTGGGAATTACCTGATCGACTCTATTCCTGAAGCTGCATTTTCCTTTCTTTCCATTCCCGGATTCACAAGTGTTGGGTTGAATGCCGGTACCGGGCGTGTCGCATTGATCCCTGCATCCCAAAGGGCAAGGTCGCAAAGCGATATTGCAAAAGATATGGCAAAAATAGTCTTGAGGTTTAACAACCTGCGGATCTTTCCTGTTGAGGAACAAACCATTTCTGTCGGTTTAGGGTCACGGGGCGCATTACCGGTACAATATGTTGTGCAAAACCTTGATTTTATAAAATTAAAAGAAGTAATCCCAAAGATACTTGAGGCTGCCAGGAACGATAAAACTTTTCAAAATGTGGATGTCAACCTCAAGTTCAATAAACCTGAAGTGGACATCGTGATCAACCGAATAAAAGCCCGTGAATTGGGGCTCACAGTAACCGATATCGCAGGGGTGTTACAAAGTGCCTTCAGTGGCAGGCGGTTAGCTTATTTTATTATGAATGGCAGGCAATATCAAGTGATCAGTCAGGTTGGATTAAAAGACCGCCAGCAACCTACCGATATTTCAAAACTCTATGTCCGGAACAATCTGGGAAATAACATTCCGTTATCCGAGGTACTAAGTATCTCGACAAATGCTAACCCACCAACTTTATACCATTTTAACCGCTATAAATCGGCCACAATTTCTGCTTCACTGGCAGAGGGCAAGACTGTGGGTGACGGTGTAAAGGCGATTCAGGCAATTGGAGGTAAGTTGCTCGATGATAGTTTCCAGACTTCATTAAGTGGCCCATCACGCGATTTTGCAGAAAGTTCTTCAAATATATTGTTTGCATTTATTCTGGCTCTCATGTTGATATATCTTGTACTTGCAGCACAATTCGAAAGTTTCAAGGATCCTTTTATTATCATGATCACAGTTCCTCTGGCAATCGCAGGAGCCATTCTTTGCTTATGGCTGTTCAATCAAACTCTTAACATCTTTTCTGAGATCGGCATGATTACTTTGATCGGTTTGGTCACCAAGAACGGGATTTTGATAGTCGAGTTTGCCAATAAAAAGCGGCAGCATGGATTGGACAAGTTCAATGCGGTTATCGAAGCTTCGGTACAAAGGTTGCGCCCCATCCTGATGACTAGTTTAGCAACATCACTTGGTGCTTTGCCTATCGCTTTGAGTTTAGGTCAGGCTGCTTCAAGCCGGGTACCTTTGGGTATTGTCATTGTAGGTGGCATCATATTTTCACTGGTCCTCACGTTATTTGTAATCCCTGCCATTTATACCTTCGTTTCGGGAATTCACAAAACCCAGGAGGAAATTGACAATCAGTTTAAATAAAAATTCAATGAAGAAATTAATAATAATTCTGGCAATGCTCATTCCCCTTTTGGGGACAAGTCAACCAATGATTTCGTTGAAAAGTGCCATCGACACAATGCTCAACAATAGTTTCGAAATCAAAATAGCTGGCAATATTCTCAATATCAATAAAAAGAACAATACATTAGGTATGGCAGGAGGATTGCCTTCGGTGAATATCAATATCAGTGACAATGAATCCTCAACAAACGTCAACCAGAAATTGAACAGCGGGGTCGAGATCAAAAAAAGTAGTGCCAATGGCAATACTATGACTTCGAACCTAACCCTTGGGATGGTCTTGTTCAATGGTTTCAAGATAACGGCAACAAAAGGAAGGTTGGAGCATTTGCAAAAAATGTCGGAATTGCAACTGAACCTTCAGATCCAAAATAGCATTGCGGCTGTAATGGCAAAATACTACGATATCATCCGTCAGCAGGAATACCTGAAAATTATTCAGTTTTCACTTGATGTCTCGCAGAAAAAACTTGATATAGTTAGTGAAAGGCGGAAAGTAGGCTTGGCCAACGATGCAGATTATCTTCAGGCACAGATCGATGTAAATACGGCCCAGCAGTTATTACGAACTCAGCAATTGGTTGTTGATCAGGCAAAAACAGATTTGCTTCAATTAATGAGCAGGAATAAATATTACGATTATGTTGTAAATGATACAATTGTAGTAGATCGGTCTGTCGATCTGAATACTGTTACCAGTTTTCTGGAGAAAAACCCTCAATACCTTTCGGCCGAACAACAGGTAAAGGTCAATGAGCAAATTGTGAAAGAGGTGGCTGCACTGCGATATCCTACCTTTCGTTTGAATACCGGATATAATATGAACCGCAGCCAGAGTGACGCAGGCCTCACTTTGCTTAACCAAAACTATGGCCCTTTTGCCGGTGTTACTTTGCAGGTTCCGATCTATAACGGCAATACCTATAAAATTCAAAAGGAGACAGCTATTTATAACGTTGAAAATGCCAGGCTTCAACAACAAAGCCTTCTCAACATATTAACCGCCAACGCAGTAAAAACATTCCATAATTACAGCTATACATTCCAACAGATTGATTCACAAAAGGTTACAATTGATATGGCAAAAAAACTGATCAACGTTGTCCTTTTGCGGTTTCAGGTAAACCAGGCTACAATCCTTGATGTGAAGGCTGCCCAGGCAAGTTTTGAAAATTCAGGTTATCAGTTGGTTAACTTAGAGTATGCTGCCAAAATTTCCGAAATTGAATTAAAAAGACTAATGTACCAGTTGGGAAATTGACCCAGTGGAAATTACCTTAAAAAAATTTTACATTTTTAACATAAGTTATCCTTTTACCTCTTGTTTTCAGTCATTTTTTAGATTATCTTGTACTCTGATTTATAAGCTAAAAAAATGGCAGATAAAAAATTAGGGATTACTAAATCCGTCATAGGGATTGACGATCAACTTGAGCTTTTGCATCTGGAAGGTTTTAATAACCTCAAGTCTTCTGAGCAACAGATTTGGTGGGATACCTTCTCAATTGATAAGTCACTTTGTGTTGAGCAACGATTTGAAGATCCAGCAAAACAAAGATTTGATACTTATTCCAAAGGTAGGAACAAGTATGAAATGTGGTTTTAAGCAATATCGATTTTCTTGTGAAATACTACTTAGCGAAGCTTCTTAGCCCCTTTAGATGACGTGGCTGGGGGTTATATGTCCCTTTTACTTCAATGGCTGCCTCCTGATCGCCCAAAATAAAATCGAATTCAATCAGTGAGGTCATCCGCCAAAAACAGATCGGATATTGATGTTTGAATAATTGCTGTGGGCATAAATTTCCTGATAAATGAAATGTCCAAAACTTTGCCGAAGCTTCCATTCTGAAGAAATATTGGTAAAATTGACGATCTCTCCGTTCGAAATGGCAGCATTTTCAAGAAAACGGAAAAAGAAGATATCCTCATTATAAAAAAGACTTTCGTTTCCGTTACCTACAAATATTTGCTAACGTAAAAACATGATATTTTAAGCAGAATTTAAATTATCCAAATTATTTCAAATTTATTTAATTATAATATTCTAAATTTCAGTAATTTTATAATAATGCAACGTGCTCATGGTATTTATCAAAAATTTCATCTGGTTAACGTCTTGAACCCTGATCATGAATTAGAATCATTTCCAACAAAAACAAAATAATACGGACTAATACCACATTTATTGTTTTGGAATTCAATGACTGATAATTTGATGAGATTGACTATTTTTGTCGTCTGTCTTTCCAGTGTCAGTGAAAGTGACTTTTGGACGAAGGCATGATTAATTTTTGAGAATTCTATATTTATGGAGCATAGAATAAACCATTTAAGGGAGCTGGAAGCCGAATCAATATTTGTGATCCGCGAAGTTGTGGCACAATTCGAGAGGCCAGTTATGTTATTTTCGGGAGGTAAGGATTCGATTGTGATGTTTCACCTTGCCAGGAAAGCGTTTCATCCGCTAAAAGTTCCGTTTCCGTTGATGCATATCGATACGGGACATAATTTCGAAGAAACCATCAAATACCGTGACGATCTTGCCGAAAGTACAGGTACAAGGTTAATTGTTAGGTATGTACAAGACTCAATAAATCAGGGTCGAGCCGTTGAGGAGAAAGGTGTGAGCGCAAGCCGGAATGTTCTACAGACAGTTACTCTTCTTGATGCACTCGAAGAAATGAAATTTGACTGTGCAATGGGTGGTGGCCGCCGTGACGAAGAAAAAGCCAGAGCAAAAGAACGATTCTTCTCTCACCGCGATGAGTTTGGACAATGGGATCCCAAAAATCAACGTCCCGAACTTTGGAATTTGTTCTGTGGCGCCAAACATATTGGGGAACATTTTCGCGTATTTCCCATTAGTAACTGGACAGAAATGGATGTATGGCAATATATCCTGATGGAAAACATTGAAATGCCAAGCCTGTATTTTACCCATCAGCGCGAAGTATTCTGCCGCGATGGCGCATGGCTTGCAAGTGCCCCTTTTATGCAACTCAAACCAAACGAAAAGGTAGAAACGCTGAATGTTCGCTGCCGTACTATTGGTGATATAACCTGTACCGGGGTAACACTATCGGAGGCTAATACACTCGAAGATATAATTCAGGAAGTAGCTGCAAGCCGAGTCACAGAACGGGGTAGTCGGGCAGATGACAAACGGTCGGAAGCAGCAATGGAAGATCGCAAGCGCGAAGGATATTTTTAATTTTTACAATCTAATATATGTCTGGAAAAGATAACGGATATCTCGATATGGAGTTACTGCGTTTTACAACTGCAGGAAGTGTTGATGATGGGAAAAGTACCCTGATTGGCAGACTATTATATGATAGCAAAGCCATTTTCGAAGATCAGATGGAGGCTCTCGAACAAGCAAGTATTAGTCGTGGAGGCGAAGAGGTTAATCTTGCTCTGTTAACCGATGGACTTCGTGCCGAACGTGAACAGGGGATTACAATAGATGTAGCTTACCGTTATTTTGCAACACCCAAACGGAAATTTATCATCGCCGATACACCAGGCCACATACAATATACCCGAAACATGGTTACGGGAGCATCTACTGCAAATGCTGCTGTAATACTAATTGATGCCCGAAATGGTGTGATAGAACAGACTCGCCGTCATGCTTATATTGCTGCATTACTTAATATTCCACATGTTCTTGTATGTGTTAATAAAATGGATTTGGTTGATTTTAGTCAGGAAGTTTTTGAAAGAATCAAAGCCGATTTTATTCAGGTTGCGGGACGACTTGGTAATCAGGATCTTCATTTTTTACCCATCAGTGCCAAACTTGGAGACAATGTAGTTGATAGATCGAATAATATGCCTTGGTATTCTGACGAAACATTTCTCGGATTGCTGGAAATGTTACCAGTCGGAAAAGATTGGAATCTTAATGATCCTCGTTTCCCTGTTCAGTATGTAATCAGACCAATATCAGATGAATACCATGATTACAGAGGTTATGCGGGCAGGGTAGCGAGTGGTATTTTCAGAGTTGGACAGGATGTTGTAGTTCTGCCGGGAGGACAAAAGACAAAAATTGAAGCAATTGATTTTGCAAGTGAAAGTCTGGCTTATGCTTTTCCTCCCCAATCTGTAACAATAAGGCTATCGGATGACATAGATGTTAGCAGGGGCTCAATGATTGTAGATGCTGCTAATCAACCACAACAGTCGCAGGAGATTGATTTAATGGTTTGCTGGCTTAACCAAAAGCCGCTGGTTTCACGAGGGAAATACCTGTTGAAACACAATTCAAACGAGGTACGCTGCATTATCACTGAAGTAAAGTATAAGGTGAATATCAATACCATAGAGGAGATTAGCGATGATTTGACTGTCGGATTAAACGAGATAGCACGGATTACTATTAAAACAACCAAGCCTCTGTTTTTCGATCCATACAAGAAAAATCGCGACACAGGCAGCCTGATTCTGATTGATGAAGGAACTAATAATGTTGTTGGTGCAGGAATGATACTTTAATAAAATTCAAAATTATTCTACATGACACAACAGGAAATAATAGAACGAACGGTTAAAGCAATAAATCAACTTCCTCAAGAAAAGGCTTCTGAAATATCAGATTTTGCTGACTTTATCACAAAAAAATATGAGGAACAATTACTTACTGACAATATTCAACAATTGATAATAAGTAGCAAATCTTTTAGTTTTTTAAACGAAGAAGAAGACCTTTATTCAGTAAATGATTTGAAAGAGAGATAATTAAAGTTACGCTTGTATTATGATTTTGCGTAACAGAAGTTTAAAGTCAGTGTATTTGGACTTCCATTATCCCTCCTGACTTTCAATAGTCAAATCAGTTACAGTAATAAAAAGTAACGCTAAGTCACCCGTATTATTATACATATAGGACAGATTATAAGTATAATCACGCTCCGAATATCTCTAAAATACACTACACTCCTCTTTTGTATTCATGCAATTATCAAATGCAGGTAAAAATTTGGATGAACGATTTGCCTCATTATTTACATTGGTACTCTTGCTGCCTTTAACCTTTATACTGGCTGTTTCAAATTTCGCTATCAAGTTAGTACATTGTTTTTCAAGATGTTGAAATTTAGTCTTAATTGCAGGGATATTGGGGGTTTTATTCATTGTCCCTTTGGAGACTTCCCAAACTAAGAAATCTTTACCCCGCGTTCCAAACTTTACAGACAAAGTGTATCCTGCCGATTTTGATTTATAGCAGATCCGCCCATACCAACATCATCACCCCCTTCAGCAAAACCCATACTCTTCATTTTGGACTCGAATTCAACCTTGGTTAAGCCGGTAAAAGCCCTTAAATCGGCTACCCTATTCTTCACTTCCAGTGCAAGAGGTTTGGCCGGACCAGCTGAGGGTGTATCGGTTTTTTTATTCAGATTCGGCTCCACCTTTTTTATTGCTTACGCTGTTAACAGCTCCTTTAACCTTATTTAGTGCATTCTTCAGTCCCTGACCATGAACATTTGTTTGGGATATAAGGCAACACAAAGTATCGCAGTAAATAACATTTTAACGTGACTTTTCACGAATTCAGAGTTTTATTCCTAAAGTAAATACAACTTCGCTATTGCTCACTTTGTATTTGGCAGGTTCTACATTGCTCTGATCCAGCTGATAGATAAAATTATAATCCGTTTTGCTACCCAAACTGTATGAAAGATCAAACGTCACATTGTTAATGCGATATCCAAAACCAGCATTAATGGTACTATAACTGAAATCTGTGTTAGGTTGCGCCTGACCGAAGGCATAAGTCTTGTATGGGTTTCCAAATAATTCATAACCGGCTCTAAGACTTAGAGCGTCAGTTGGTTTGATCTCGCCACCCAAGCGAAGATTACCTACTGACTGATAAATAGTTTTAATATCAGTGTTCTCGAATGAGAAATTATAACCATCGCGTCCACTTCTATATTTTATCTTTGAATAATCAACATATTCATAATCAAATGATATCATCCCTTTTTTTCCAAACTGCAAGGCAAAGCTACCAATTGCTCTCATAGGTGAATCCATTTTATAACCATAATCACCAAGAGGTGTTTCAGCTTTATGAATTCCATTGGCTGCACTACTAACATTTTTTAAATCGGATGACATCACCGAACTGTACTCCTCTTTTAAATCAAAGAAGGTAGGGGTGTGAATGGCTGCTCCAAGTCTTAATAGAGGTATAGGTTTAAATATGAGACCAAGTTTTAGGTTATAACCAAAACCTCTTGTACGGGCGGTACTGTAATAATCAAAATCACCGAATTCTCCATTTTCAGAATAAGTGCGTGATTCATTATAGTATAAATCTTGCATTCCAACCGTTGCTCCCAGATATAATTTATGATTGAAGTTGGCACCAAAAGAGGCAACATATTCATTAATAAAACCTTCTTTGTTAATTGTCATATCCTGATTTACCAATTCATTTTGAAATAATATGGATTGGTATGAATTACCCATCCCGTTTTGGTCAGGATTTGCTACATCTATCAGGTAGTTTTCCCAAGCCAATTTGCTCTCCCAGGGTGTACCGTTTTCGTAGGGATAGTTTTCGTCAAGGAGATTGGTACTGTGAATGCCGTTTGTGTTTTCGGCAAAAGCATCCATGCGGGAATGAGGCGAACCTGTTTTCCCAACAGAAATGCTCTGATTAAAACTATTTAGTTTATTGAAACCTATTCCGAAATTTATTGAAACCAATCCGGTACCTCCACCCTGAACAGGAGTAGTAAGAACATACCCGAAGTTACGGAAGTTAAAACTGTTATTGCGATCATCAGTAATCTGGCGCTGGTAAGTTGCTTCGGTGCTGTTCAAACCCATGATATTCAGGGACCCTGTCATTTCAGAACGGATATAAACTCCAATGCCTGCGGGATTAATACTAATCGAAGAGAAATCCCCCCCTACAGCTCCGAAGGCGTTTCCCATAGCCTTTGAGCGTGCTGTGGATCCAAAATTATGTTGCGAAAAAATTAATGCCTGATCAACATATTGGCCAAAGGAAAACGACATTAATCCGACTATTGCAAAAAGGGTAAAAATTGACTTTTTCATCTGTATTATTTTTAAGATGTTGGGTGAAACCTGCCATGAATAATCATAGCTTATTTCATAACCAATGTTTAATGATTTAAAATGAAGATTTTTTTCGGTAAACAGCTTTCTGTTATTGTCTGCGTCCGGTTCCGCCACTACTACCACTACTACTACCACTACTACCACTACTGCCACTACTACTGCTACCACCTGAGTATGACCCGCTTGAAGAGCTACCTGAAGAAATGCTTCGTGAAGGTGCAGAATATGATTCGGAAGAGCTACTTCTCGCTGGTGCAGAGTACGAACTCGATGAGCTACTTCTCGCCGCACTGCCGGACGATGATCCGGTGTAGCCAGAACTGGTACTACTTGAACCTCTTTGATATGAACTGCTTGAAGATGAGCTTCCTGTACTCGAAGATCCTGAAGAAACCTGAGGCCGCGAATAACGGCTTGCATCACTTGTTCCTGAATAACTTGAAGATTGTGGACGAGAGTATTGACGGGTTGACCCGCTATTGTAGGTTGCCTGCGTATTTGTTCTTGGCCTCGAATAAGTCGGAGTATAACTCTGTGAAGTGCCCGACGTTGTACTTTGTCTTGTTGATTGACTATTCTGACCTGACGAGCTTACTCCTTGTTGTGAAATGCCTGAAGTCTGACTTCTTCGCAAATTTGTAAGGGTTTCTGTGTTTCTACTTGTACCCGACTGCCCCGCTGTGTTCGCTCCTGCATTTCTGGTCACATTTGGATCAACTGTATATCGTGTTCCTGCCTGTCGTGTTGAACTTGTTCCTGTGGCTCCTGATACTTGGCGGCCACCCGTTGTGCCACTACCACTATTTATAGTATTGGAGGATCTGTTTGTATAACCAGAAGAACCTGACTGAGTCCTGCCGCCTGAATTTATAGCTGACGGAGACGAACCCAAAGCTGAGCCCCTGCCCCCACCGCTGTATCTGACAGAATTCGAGCCACCTGACCCGGTGTAGTTTTGTCTCCCATGAAATCTTTCACGGTTATCAACAACTCCGCCCCAAAGACCGCCACCATAATAACCGCCACCATAATAACCGCCACCATAATAACCGCCACCATAATAACCGCCACCATAATAACCGCCACCATAATAACCACCTCCGTAGTAGCCACCACCATAGTAACCTCCACCATATCCAAAAGAGTACCACGGATCATACCAGCTACCGAAATATGGATTATACCAGTTAGAGCGAAAACCGCCAAACCCTCCAAATCCCAAGCCCCAACTAAAACCCCAGCCTGGTGAATAGTAGGAATCCCAATAAGGATCATAAGCAAAAGGATTATAGAAAGTTCTAATCCTGGTAGTATAGCTGATCTCTTCAGGATCGTCATAATTATTGATAATGTATAATGCCTCTTCATCAGATTCATAAATCGAGTCAGAATCTAATGGTTCCTCATTAAATGAATAGGTGTCGTTATTAATATTACCTTCTTTCTGTTCAAGGAGATAATTATCAACGATTTTCCCGGCCTCTTCCTGTCTGGATTCCGAAATGGAATTCAATCGTTTTACCTGTCTTTGATTTGGCACAGAATTGGTTACCACTGGGGGATTATCTCCCGGGGTATAATAAACATCATCGGTGTAACTACTTGATGTTACAATAGAGCCAGTCGTACAGGCACTTGCAAGAAGTGCAACGGCTGAAAGCAGTTTGATAATAGTTTTCATGATTTGTTCTCCTTATATATTAATAAATTGCTGAACTTTTCGTTAATTTGCAACACGAAATTGTAAATTTAAAAGCAAATATTATACCAAAACAATAATAATGGCAAAAGTTCTCACATCAAAGGAAGAAAATTATTCCCAATGGTACAACGATTTGGTTGCAAAAGCTGAACTGGCAGAAAACTCAGCTGTTCGGGGCTGTATGGTTATCAAACCTTACGGATATGCAATCTGGGAAAAAATGCAGGCTCAGCTTGATAAAATGTTCAAGGAAACCGGTCACTTGAATGCCTATTTCCCACTATTTATCCCAAAATCATTCTTTTCAAAAGAAGCTGCTCACGTTGAAGGATTTGCGAAAGAGTGCGCAGTTGTTACACACTACAGGCTTAAAAACGACCCTGACGGAAAAGGTGTTATTGTTGATCCTGAAGCCAAACTTGAAGAAGAGCTTATAATCAGGCCTACATCCGAAACTATTATCTGGAGTACTTATAAAAACTGGATCCAGTCGTATCGCGATCTGCCTATTCTCTGCAATCAATGGGCTAATGTAGTTCGTTGGGAAATGCGTACACGGATGTTCCTCAGGACTACTGAATTCCTTTGGCAGGAAGGGCATACTGCTCACGAAACATCTCAGGAAGCACTCGAAGAAACAGAGAGAATGATTAATATTTATGGCACTTTTGTTGAGGATTTTATGGCGATTCCAGTAATCAAAGGGGCTAAGACTGCCAATGAGCGATTTGCCGGAGCTCTTGAGACTTACACAATTGAGGCATTGATGCAGGATGGAAAAGCGTTACAATCCGGCACTTCGCATTTTTTGGGACAAAATTTCGCCAAAGCTTTCGATGTTCAGTACGCTACCCGCGATGGAAAGCTCGA
>CAILKW010000188.1 GCA_903834845.1 uncultured Bacteroidia bacterium
AACCTCCGATTGATCCTTTGTACAAGCAGTAAAAAGGATTGTCGCAGTTACAAAGACTGCCAAAATTCCATATATGAATGTTCTTTTCATAAAAATATATTTTTAAAATATTTCATATAAACTTAGTTCTTAACAATCTTAAAAGTACCAGTTGTACCTGCAATGATTGTTAATGAAATGGTATAATTACCGGCAGTAACAGCAATATTACCACCACCCTGTGTTAAATTATCTGTGGTTCCCCCTAAATTCCAGGCCCATCCATCGTTTAACCTGAATTTAATTTCACCATCAAGGAGGCTGACAGTAATTTTCCATGTTCCTGTTAGAGCATCGTAATCCATTTTTGAATCGGGAGAATTCCAGCCGTTTGAAGTCGCTGATCCTACAAGTCCAATCATATAAGCATCTGAAGTAAATGTCAGGGCCTTTGTGTCGGCACTTAGTTTATACCAACCATTATCTGCAATAGTAATTCCGGTTCCATTAGCCGCAAGTTTTCCTCCGGTGATACCATAAACAATATTTGCATCAGGATCCTTCAAAGTAAATGGTTTCGTTTTATCAAGTTTTACAAAGCCTGTGTATTTCCCATTTCCCAAAGGAGATTCAATTTTTTGGGTAACACCCGACCCTGTTAAATCTAAACGGGGCAAACCATAAGTAGTGACATCAACAGATTTAACCGCTGAGCTGTAAACCATAGGAACATACCCTGTTCCGGCATCTACGGATAAAACAGACCTGATACGAAAATCAATAGTAGAGACCTGATCGGCAGGAAATTTTTTAAGCAAAATCCCATTCAGATCACTGACAGTAATCTTCAGAAGTTTGTCCTGTATAGAGCTTAATATGGACAAGGGATCCTGAAAATTATTTCCTTTTGCGCAAGCTTCAAGAAAATATGTGGCAGAAGCCTGAAAACCTGGGTCAACAGCTGTACCAACAAATACAAGAGTATCTGCACCTTTGGCTCTTTTAAGGGTTAAATCGGGCACAGTCTGAATTGTAGGGGCAATTGGGCTGGCCAACATCACCACTTTTGTTTCATCTTTATCGCAGGAAAACAAAAGGACTATCAACCCAATGAAAGTTAAATATTTAAATAAAATTTTATTCATTGCTTTAAATTTAAAAGATTAATAACCGGGATTTTGTTTGATAAACGGATTCGCTGACACTTCAGCTCCCGGTATTGGGAATAGGTTCAAATGCTTATCGGTATTGGTACCATTGAATGTACCACCCTTCCATGCCCAATTATAGTTGCCATCGGTAAATTTGCCGAAACGAACCAAATCTGTACGTCTCTGAGCTTCATAATAAAATTCACGTCCGCGTTCATCTAACAAGAATTTTGCAGTTAGTTGAGCAGTAGTAATATTTCCGGTAGCATTTCCAAAAGCGCGGGTTCTGATTATGTTTACATCTTTAACGGAATTTGCTAAATCACCCGTATTGAATAAAGCTTCAGCTCTCATCAAGTAAGCATCGGCCAAACGGAAAATGGGGAAATCAGTACTTGCATAAGCAGCATTGTAATTAACAGCCTGTGTACCATCGCCATTTCTTGCAGTAAATTTATAGTTTCCAATACCGTAATCACCACTTGACGAAGGACTTGGAATATCCATGCTTTTCTTCATTTTCAGATAAACGCGTTTGTCTTTGCATTGCGAAAAAGTTACATCACTTGCAGGAACAGGTACATTACCATAAGTGGCAATTGTGTCCACAAGAACATTCATAAATTGTTTTCTTGCCCTGTTTCCATTCCAGTTAGTGTTCGATGTCAAACCATGGTAGTCTTCTGCCTTAAGATATATAGCATCGCTTGATGATTCGATGATAAATGTTGTACCAACATAACCTTGTGTATTAATACCATCCTGCTCCCAGGCAAAAATCATTTCAGGATTGCGGTTGCCATCATTGTCGGCACTGAAATTTTGCCGGTAATTGGTTGCCAACGAATATTTGCCGCTGCCAATAACTTTATCGCAATATAACTTACAGCTATCCCATTTTGCTGTGCCGGTATAAACCTGAGCATTAAGATACAATCTGGCTAATAGCATCCAACATGCACCTTTATCAGCCTGAGGATACGAAAATTTTGCATCTCCCAATTTTGACTCAATACTACGCAATTCGGAAACAACATAGTTGAACAATTTGGTTCTTCCTAACTGCGGATTAGTATCCAATTGTTTGGGAAAGAATTTCCCAACTCCATCGGCATCCGTTGTAAATGGCGGATTTCCGAAGAGATCAATATTCCAGGCATAAGCTAATGCTCTTAGAAAACGGGCCTCTGCATTGTATTGTACAATCTGAGGATCATTATTCCCGTTTGTGTTTCTGATAAATTCGTTGGCGTATGTGACGCTCAAACTTAATCTTTGGTAAAGGGCTGTAAGAAATGGGTTTTGTGCGCTCCATGTCTGTGTATTGAGATCAGCAATACCTACATCACCCCAAGCGCAGATCGCTTCATCGGTAGTTATCTCCTGACAATTCCAAAGTGCTCTTGTAGTAGTAAAAAAGTTCCCATCGGAAGCTGAAATATCATCACCACCATTACTACCCTGCCCTGAGATCATAAAACTTGCATAAATTTTCCCCAGAGTTTGTTTCATATATACAGGGTTATCACCTAAGTTTCCTGCCAAAATTGTATTTGGATCCTTTGGAATTACATTTAAATCTTTCACACATGAAGTAATCATCAAAGCAGAAAGAAAAATTCCTGATATTAAAATCTTTTTATTCATATCTGTATTAGTATTTGAATATTAATAGGTTAAACTTACGCCAAGCACAAAGGTACGAGGCCGTGGATAGAAATTGTTATCAATTCCACCTGAAACTTCAGGGTCAATACCTTTGTATTTTGTTATCGTCAAAAGATTTTGTACCGTGAGGCTCAGACGTAAATTCAATTTATTGTAAAGGTTATCGAAATTATAGCCGGTACTTAAGTTGTCCAATTTGAAAAATGAGGCGTTCGACACAAAATAATCACTCGTAAACTGACGTTTCACGAATTTTGTATCACTTAAAAAAGTAGGTTGATTACGCCAACATCCGTTCGCATACATTTGATCGTACGAAGCACCTGCAGCAACTTGATTATACACGTAGTTTCCGATATTTGTTCTGGTTGTTGCCGAGATATCGAAATTTTTGTAGTTAAAGCGAGCCGATATACCTATCAGATAGTCGGGTGCAGGATTCTTGTAAATGTATTTATCGGCGTTGTTGCCATTTACTGTACCTCCCAATCCTGAAAGATCAACATACAATCCTTCCAATGGATTGCCTGAAACGTCATAAACCTGTTTATTCAAAAAGTACGAATATGCAGGATAGCCAACTCTTGTCACCTGTTTTTGTCCTGTAAAAGCATCACCATAAAGAATCCCTATATAATTTGGATCATCAGTAAGAAGCAATTTGGTGATTTTATTCAAGTTATAAGTGAAATTGACACCAAAGGTCAACGACATATCTTTTTTAGAAATCGGAGTTAAGTTCATTGTTACTTCAGCACCTTTATTTTCCAAACTGCCCACATTTGTCAGCAGTACATTTGAAAAGTTACTTCCACTTGGAATACTAACCGAATTCAACAAATTAGTTGTGACCCGATTATATAGATCGAATGAAAAAGTTACACGGTCTTTAATGAAACCAAGATCCAAACCTATATTTGAGGTTGTAGTTTCTTCCCATTTTATGTCAGGGTCGTAAGCACTTGGACGCAAAGTCGGAATAAATGAACCGCCAATAGGATAATAATTACCTGCCGAAGAAGTCATATAACGTGCCTGAGCCGGGTAATCGTTTCCAACATCCTGTTGACCTGTAATCCCCCATCCTAATCTTAACTTCATATCAGATATTGCATTAACATCTTTCAGGAACGATTCATCCTTGATTTTCCATGCAAATGCTGCAGAAGGGAAAAGACCCCACTGATTACCTTTTGCAAAACGGGAAGAACCATCATCACGAACCGTAAATGTCAATAAGTACTTATCAAAAAACGAATAATTCACACGACCGAAGAATGAAACCAAGTAGTTTTCGGTTATAAAAGAACTGTAAAAATTCGGTACTGCATAAGTATAATTATTCCCTTCGCGCATGAAATGTTGCCATGAATAACCACCTGTTGCATCAATCTTACTATGAATTTGGCTCAAATCTTTTGTGTAGTTGAGATAAAAGTCGAGAAGGTAATTTTGATTTATGCCGAGATATGAAGTGGTTTTTCCTACCGTTGGACTTGTCAGAACTGATGGCGAAGTTACGGGACGGTTGTTATGTCCTGTCCCTTTCATATAGTCCATAGCTAAATTCAAATTCGCTTGTAAATCTGGAATGAAAGGGATTTTATAATTGAATTGGACATTGCCTATTACTCTTTTTACATTCGACTTATTGTCGGAAGCCATCAACTGCTCAACAGGATTGGGTGTACCAAGATTCGCTCCGTAATTTGGCCATTGAAAATACCCGTCAGACAGAACGTTACCGTCTTTTATTGATTGAGTGGGATCCATACCAATAGCTGAACCCAACGCTCCTGAATCACCAAAATTATTCTTGGTACTCATCCCTTTGGCATTAATATTAACTTTTAATTTACCATCCAAGAATATTGGATTAAGACTGACAGAACCTGTCAATCTACTCAAATCGGTATTCTTCAAAATACCATTTTGATCGGTATATCCGAGAGAAACCCGGTAAGGTAAGTTCTTACAAGCACCCGAAACGCTTATATTATGATCTTGCGACACAGAAGTGCGGAACAGTTCCTTTTGCCAGTTTGTATTTTGATTTCCAAGTTTGTTATAGCTGTCAGCACTATATAAATCCTTGTGATCGAAAGCTATTTGACGGACTTCATCTCCCGAGTAAACATCAAGAAATTTAATTGCGCTTGATACCGAAGAATTCCCATTAAAAGTAATTTGCATCGGCCTGCCAACCAAACCTTTTTTGGTTGTAATAAGGATTACTCCGTTCGAAGCTCTGGAACCATAAATAGCTGTTGAGGAAGCATCTTTCAAAATGGTAAAAGTTTCGATGTCGTTAGGATTAACGAAACCCAGGAAATTTGAGCCACCCGAAACATTACTGTTTGAAATTGGCACGCCATCAATAATGATTAACGGATCGTTGGAAGCGTTCAAAGATGACCCACCACGAATGCGGATAGTTGCACCGCTTCCGGGAGCACCGCCTGAAGTAGTAATAACAACACCGGCAGTTTTCCCAATTATAAGATCCTGAGCTGAAGTTAGACCTCCTTTATTGAAATCTTTCGAACTTACAGTGCTCAAAGAACCTGTTGCATCCGACTTTTTAACAGTTCCGTAGCCGATAACAACAACTTCGTCAAGGCCTTTGGTTGCAACGGCAAGCTTAATATCCAACACGGATTGCGTGCTTACCGCGATAGTTTGAGACTGATAGCCAATGTATGAGAAAATAAGTTTCGACCCCTGGTTTGCCTTGATGGTGTATTTTCCATCAAAATCGGTAACAGTGCCGATAAAAGTCCCTTCAATCAAAACAGTTACACCAACAAGTGCCTCATTGGTAGTAGCATCGGTAATTTTACCGGTAATCGTTCTCTCTTGTGCCGTTACCGACATAGTCAGCAAAGCAAAAAGAAAGAACCAAATCGCTTTCATTTTTAAAAATTCCAATTTCATCTGAGTCAAATTAATGGTTCATAAATCATAAATTAAAAATTTACACCTTCACAGGCATTTTCATAAATACACACTTGAATATCAATCGTTTGCCTCCATAAATCCTTTCCCTTGTTCATTTTGGCAATGCAAAGTAACACACATTTAACGCAAATTAACACTATGTGTTTTGTACGAAATTGATTTATTATTCTGCAATCGTTTGCGGTGACGTTTGCAAAAAACATGTTATACAACATGTTTTCGAAAGTGAATATTTTTGTAATTCTTTGGAATGTTAAGTATTACCAATTACTTTTACCCAATTAACAAATCTATGATTCAAATCAGATTTAAAAATGGCTTCATCGGTTGAAACAAATATTAGTTTTCCTAAGGTTTTTATTTCTTATAACCATAAAGATCAATTGGTTGCTTTGAAAATCAAAGAAAAATTGGTCAATGCCGGTTTTGAAGTTATTATTGATATTGAGGCCATGAGTACCGGCGAAAATATCTCTGAGTTTATTAAGAAATGTATTCAGCAGTCGGGTATTACCCTTTCGTTGATTTCGGCTAACAGCTTAATGAGTGCCTGGGTTTCTATGGAAACTATCTGGAGTACTTACGATGAAACATTGCGTGGCAGATACTTTATACCGTGCAATATTGATAATTCATTTTTCAAACGTTCTTTTCCTGATCAAGTCTTGGATATAGTTGATGACCAAATCACCGAAATTGAAGAGACCTTACAACACCGTTTGCTGAAAAAGCGTGGTATAATAGATTTGGCAGATGAGCATACACGCCTTAACAGGTTAAAGGTAGAATTACTTTCAATAATTGGCAGACTTAAAAATTCGCTTTGTGCAAATTTATGTGATGATAATTTTGATTCCGGAATGGAAAAAGTGATCAACGACATAAAGAAAACAGACCCAAACTTTGAAAAAAATGAAAGAATTAATAATGAAAGGATAGAGGCTGAAAAACAAGCTGAAATTCTAACTGCTAAACGCTTGAAAGAGAAACGGGAGGCAGATGAAAAGGAAAAACTTGAGCAGCAAAAACTTAAAGCAGCGGAGGCCGAGCAGAAACGATTGCAACAAATAGAAAACGATAAAAATGTAGAACAAGAGCGTTTACGCAAGATAAAGCTTTTTGAAGAAAAATATTCGATGGTTTTTGTGAAAGGGGGAGAATTTTGGATGGGTGATGATAACAGTACAGAAAGTGGTGAAAAACCTGCACACAAAGTAGTTGTTTCCGATTTTTATATTGCCAAATATCCGGTAACACAAAAACAATGGTATGATATAATGGGGAATAATCCTTCGCATTTTAAGGGTTGTGATAATTGCCCTGTCGAAAATGTGAGTTGGAATGATGTTCAGGAATATATTAAAAGAGTGAGTGAGAAAACAGGTGCAACTTTCCGGTTGCCCACTGAGGCAGAGTGGGAGTTTGCAGCACGCGGGGGAATAAATTCTCGTGGCTATATCTATTCAGGTAGTAATAAC
>CAILKW010000189.1 GCA_903834845.1 uncultured Bacteroidia bacterium
AATCGGGATGGAAGCTTTGATGTATGAATAAATATTAATATAAATAAAAACACTGATTATGTTCTGGATAAATATAGTAATATGCTATCGTAATGCCATAAAAAACAAATACATAAGTTTGTTAAATATCTTTGGTTTGAGTGTTGGACTGGCTAGTTCGATGATATTGCTTTCATGGGTTTCGTATGAATTTAGTTTTGATGGTTTTTTTAAGAATAAGGAAAATATTTACAGGTTAAATCTCACTTCTTCAAGAAACAATGATTTTAAGGGACCTTGGAGCCATCAAGGAATTGGGCCAGAAGCTTTATCCGTTTTTCCTGAAGTCAAAAACTTCACCCGCATCATTGACCAGTACAGAATCCCATGCAAGATTGCGAATGACCAGTTTTACATAGATAAAGGGTATGCTGCCGATTCAACTTTTTTTTCTGTTTTTTCTTTTAATGTTAAAGCTGGCGTCTTATCTAAATCACTAAACAGAAAAGACTTAGTTGTTATTGATGAATACCTGGCTAATAAATGCTTTGGAACGAAGAGTGCTTTAGGAGAGACAATAGATATTGGGAACCATGTCTATACGGTAAGTGCAATTATAAAGGATGTTCCGGAAAACTCACATCTTCAATTTCATTATCTTATCCCAATATTGAACCAACCTACTTCTTGGTTAGATAATAAATGGGGTAGCGATAATTGTATCCAGTATTTAGTACTTCAACAAAATGTAAATAAAGTAGAATTTGAAAATAAATTAACACAATTGCTTTATAATAAAAGGGATATATGGAAGGAGTTAAAAGTAAACCTTATTATCCAACCACTTAAAGAAATTCATTTCGGAAGAGGTTTTATAAATGATGATGCGGCTATAGGCAACCTACAAAACGTTTATATTCTTATTTCGGTAGCTTTTCTGATTTTATTAATTGCATGTATTAATTTCATCAACATGTTTATATCTACCTCTCTTAAAAGAATAAAATCAACTGGCGTGAAAATTGTATCCGGTGCCTCAAAATTATCAATATTCAGAGAGTTTTCAATTGAAGTTTTAGCGTTTGTAGTAACTTCATTTATAATTTCTATAGTGCTGGTAAAAACAGCTTTGCCTGTTATAAATAATTTATTGGACACAGGTATTGAGATAAAATTATTCAGTCTCAATTTTTTATTCATTAGCCTTCCTGTAATTGCCTTAACCTTACTGATGTCCAGTTTATTCCCTGGTTATTACATTACTCGGTTCAACCCTGTTGAAATACTCAAATTAAGGATTTCTGGATTGACTGGAAAGAGAATCTCCTTCCAAAACGGTTTACTCACTTTGCAATTCGTGATTACGATCCTATTGATCATTTCTGTAATTGCAATCCATAAGCAGGTCAATTTTATTAACTCAAAGGAATTAGGTTTTGATCGTGAAAACATTGCATATATTAGCACCGGCGGGGAGTTTAGGCAGCAGCAAAACATACAAAGCCTAAAGAATGAATTGATTAAAAGCCCAAATATTTCAAGCATTTCATCAGTCAGCAGTTTGCCAACAATAAGGAATATTGGAGGAATGCTGTACACACGCGAAAACAATGAAAACAAGGTACTTAGTGAAAGGATTTCGATAAGTGAAGGCTATTTCGAATTGATGAAAATCAAATTCATTGAAGGCGAAAATGAACTGAATAATACAAATGGAGAAATTCAAAATTGCATCATAAACGAGATAGCTGCAAAAAAACTAAATCTTTCTCCCCCTTATACAGGGCAACTAATATTTGACATGAATTCGGGTAGGTACCTTACAATTAAAGGTGTTACTGGGGATGTAAATACAAAATCACTTTGTGTTGACGTAGAGCCCACCTTATATACCCAAGCAAGAAATTATGATGACATGGGTATCATTCTTTTCAAATTAGGTGGTGATTATGAGGATGCTATTGCTATCATAAAAAAATATTGTCAAAAATTTAATAGTAAAATTCCCTTTGAATTTCATTTTCTGGATATGGATTATGATAATTTATATGTAAATGAAATTAGGTTGCAAAAAACACTTGGTTGGTTTTCGCTTGTTTCTATTATTTTAGCCTGTATTGGATTGCTGGCAATGGCCTATTTTATTACAGAAAACAAAACCAAAGAAATTGGCGTCCGCAAAATAAACGGAGCCAAAGTATCCGAAGTGATGACCATGCTCAATCGCGATTTTGTAAAATGGGTAGTTATTGCCATTATAATTGCCACGCCAATTGCATATTACGTCATGGTTAAATGGCTCGAAAACTTTGCCTATAAAACGGAACTCAGCTGGTGGATTTTTGCACTCTCAGGAGTTCTTGTATTGGGAATTGCATTAATCACTGTGAGTTGGCAAAGCTGGAAGGCAGCAACAAGAAATCCGGTCGAAGCTCTTCGTTATGAGTAATGAGGAGAGGCGAGATCCCGATGCATTTTTCGTAGAATTTTGAGGCACGAAAAATTCACAGAAAAAGCAATCGGGATGGAAGCTTTGAGGTATGAATAAAGATGTTTTAATCAGAAATTGAAAAATAGAATGTTTTAAAGAGAAACTTCATTGAATGAAAAATAATTAAATAAGATCGCTGAATATGAATAGTGCAAATTGGAAAATATCATTTCGTAACTTGTTGAAAAACAAATCGCTGTCGTTAATCAATATTTTGGGGCTTGCTGTTGGTCTGGCTTCTTCCATCCTGATCCTGATGCATGTGGCACACGAATACAGCTATGATAAAAACTGGGAAAAGGGTGATCAGATCTTCCGGATCAGCTACGACCGCTATCAAAACGGAGAGCTGAGTTTTAAAAGTGCCCGCACCCTTGGAGGGATGGCACCGGTTTTAAAAGAGAAATTACCCGAGGTGATCGGGAGTACCCAACTTTTTAAGGATGTTGTAACTGTTTACAATGAGAATAATCAGATTCAGGACATCCAGATGTATGTGGCAGATTCGACCTTTCAAAGTGTGTTCAAACTCGAATATGTCGATCGGAAGACAGACAACCCATTAATTCCACTCTATTCTTCGGTCATATCGGAATCGGCTGCACGAAGCCTTTTTGGAACAACCGATGCTATTGGAAAATGGTTCAAAGTGTGCCAGGGATGGCGGTTTTGTGTAACAGGTGTCTATAAAGATTTGCCTTCCAATTCGCATATCTCCTTCGATATGCTATTGAGCCTGCAGACCTATTACCACTATTACCAAAACTGGGACGATGCAACAGGTTCCGAAATCATCAAGAATCCAAAAGCCTATATCCTTAACAAACAGGTAAATAGCTGGGAGTATGGATATAACGGATGGTACAGCTACCTTTTACTTCAGCCAGGATCGGATCTGAGACAGATTGAATCGAAAATGGCGCAAATTGGGATTGATTATACCAAAAAGATCACCCAGAACAACGGGAAAGCAGAGTTCCATCTGCAACCCATTCAGAGTATCCACCTGACTTCCCACCTTGACAATGAGATAAAGGCGAATGGCGATCGCAATTCTGTAATGGCCCTGGTTTTTATTGCACTTGTCATTTTGGTAATTGCATGGATTAACTTTGTGAACCTAACGCTGATAAGGGCAGTTGAACATGCCAAATCGATCGGAATCAGGAAGATGGCCGGAGCAATGAAAAAACATTTGGTGTTTCAATTTTTGATCGAGGCTATCATTACCAATCTGATCAGTGTCCTGATTGCGCTTATTTTGGTTTTTCTTCTGAAGAATTGGTTCTCGACAATAAGTGATTTGCCGATCA
>CAILKW010000190.1 GCA_903834845.1 uncultured Bacteroidia bacterium
ACTCCTGAATTTCTGTCTATTGGCAGTGTTGTTTATTACCGATGCCTCGGCGCAGCAAAAGAAACCACGTATAGGAATTGCCGGAATACAGATTGAAAACAGCGTTTTTATGCCCAACCGACAGGCTATAACAGGGAGGACGCCTTCTTTGCCAGCCTATCTTAGTAAGGATTCCGTTATGGGTCAGTCTGCAATCTGGCTTCCTTCTTTAATTGGTGGAGGCAGCGGACGAGGGCCGATAACCAGAGAATCATTTGAAGCTTTTGTTAATAGTGCGCTTGAGATTATCCGGAGTAACATGCCATACGATGCATTTTGGTTTTACAATCATGGGGCTTGTAGTGTTGAAGGTGTTGATGATCCGGAGGGGGAATTTATGGAGAGAGTAAGGGCTGTAATAGGTAACGACGCCCTTGTTACAACAACTATGGACCTCCACGGAAACGTCTCCTGGCGTGTGGCTCTCTACTCTGACCTTATTACCACCTATCGTAAAGCTCCTCATGATGATGCGGTTGAATCACATCGTCGTGGCGTGGTTAATCTGCTTGAGCGATTATCGTCCGGAAAGGGACGTCCGGCTTATAAAGCCTGGGTGGCAGTCCCTGTACTTCTCTCCGGAGAGTGGACAAGTACGCGAGTTGAACCTGCCAAATCACTCTACGCAATGGTTCCTGAAGTGGAGTCGTTGCCTGGTGTTGTTGATGCTGGTATTTGGATAGGTTATGTATGGGGAGACGAGAGACGTAATCAGGGTGTGGTGATGGTAGTAGGTGATGATGAAGGTCAGGTGGAAAGCGGTGCAAAAAAGCTTGCACAGAGATTCTGGGATGTGCGCCGGCAATTCAGTTTAGAAGCGCCAGGGTATCCCCTCGAAAAATGCCTTGATCTGGCTGTTGCCAGTAATAAAAGACCATTCTTAATCAGCGATATGGGCGACAATCCTGGTGGTGGCGGTTCAGGCGAGGTGACCTGGACTTTGGCGAGAGTATTGAATCGGCCGGAATTTAAGACTCCAAAAGGGAAAAGCCTGCTTTATTGCTCTATTCCGGGAAGCGAAATGGTGGAAGCCGCCCGAAAAGCCGGTATTGGTGGTCAGGCAGAGGCCTTTGTAGGGGCAATGACAGATAATTCATATGAAGCTCCTGTTCGTTTATCAGGTACAGTAATCTATGTCAGTCCTGTTCAGGAGAATGACCAGCAATCAGAAAGTAAATCACCCCCGAACCGGAGGCGTCCTGACATAGCAATTATTAAAACGGGAAGCATATTTGTGGTTGTGGGGACATCTTCACCCACACCAAACTTAGCAGGTACAGGAATTGATCCTAAGAAAATGGATATTATAATGGTAAAGCAGGGTTATCTTGTGAGTCAGTGGTATGATATGCAGGCCGATTGGGTTATGGCTCAGACACGGGGAAGTGTTGATCAGGATTTTAAAAGTCTCCCTTATAAACGTGTTGTAAGGCCTATCTTTCCACTAGATCCTGACATGCCGGATCCGGAACTGAAAGTAATTATGGTACCATCTGCAAAACAGATGTACGGCAGATAAAAAGTATTCAAAAGTTAAAGGCAAAGGTGGACCAATTGCCGCAAGCCCTGTAGGCCAAAGCCTTCCGTGGCGAATTGGTGCCGCAGATCCCCACCGATGGGGATGCCAGAGAGTTGGCGGAGGAGATCAAAGGAAGGAAAATGAAGAAATGAAAGAATGAAGAAATGAAAAAATGAATGAAGGAATGAAGGAATGAAAAAATGAAGGAATTAAGTAAAAACTAAATAAAACTGTAACAGCATGAAATCCAAACCTCTTCTTGTTTTATTAATGATTTCTGGAATTACGGCATTTACGCAGGTATTACCTATTATTCATAAGGTTGGCAATTTTGAATGGAAGGAGTATCCGAGTGGTGTAGATTTTAGTCATCAAATATTTGATTCAACTACTAACTTTGAAAGAGCCAAATTTGATTCATTGGCTGTTTTTTCTGATGCTAAATTTGATTCATCAGCTAATTTTTCTGAAGCTCAATTTCATTCATACGCTGGTTTTTCTAGAACTCAATTTCATTCATCAGCTGATTTTTCTCATGCTCAATTTGATTCATCAGTTGATTTTTTTCTATCTCGATTTCATTCATCTGCTGATTTTTCTGGAGCCATATTTGATTCATCAGCTAATTTTATTAAAGCCAAATTTGATTCATCAGCTAATTTTTATTTTGCTCAATTTGATTCTATTGCAAGTTTCAGTAATGTATTCGTTAAAACTAGTATTATCCTAAATTATTGCACTTTACCATATTATCTCGACCTATTAGGAATTCAACTTAAAGGAGACAACGTTTGAATTGCATTTCCCGTATGATGATGATATAAATTCTGACATGAAAACCAATACTTATGAGAGGCTCCTTAAAACCCAGAAAGACAATGGTTTTACAAGCAGTTATGAAAAATTGGATAAAGATTATGCAGAATTCAAATACATAAAATCGGGAAAGTATAGTTTTTTTGGGGGATGGATTTTAAATATGGTGAATAAGTACTGGTGGGGTTATGGGTACGACAAGACACTGATCATTGTAAACACCCTTCTTATTTTTGTCCTTTTTTCATTGATCAATTGTATCTTTTTCCCCTGGATATTGAATATTTATGAGGTTCATAACATAAAAAGTCTTGGTGCCGCGGTTACGGCAAAAAACGTTATCCTCCAAAGAATTAAAATAGTGCCAATTGCCTTTTTCTATACCGGACTGATATTTTTCGGGTTAAAATTTAGCACCGAGAATTTAAAATACAAAGAAAACCTGATTGGGTGGCGGTTCTTTAACCTGGTTTATTTCTTTGTCATTTATATCAGCGGGCTTGTATGCCTTGGTTATCTGGCTAATTTTATTTTGAGCACATAATCAATGCTTTATGCTCTAATAGTTTTTTAATCTTTGAGGCAAACAAATAGGCATTATGATAATTGAAAGTACAATTGAAAATTTGGCATCTCAGCAAAAGCTACGTATAACGTTCGAGTGTATATGCCGGAAGGGATTGCGGGTGATTGCCTATCAAGTTATAAGGAAGGTTAAAGCGGACTTCTAATCCTCGCAAACCTCCGAAACCTCAAATGACAGCTAATTTTTGTTGGCAGCTTTTTTTCTTGGATATCAGTCGTATAAACCATTATTAGTGCTAATCGTAGATTGTCAATAAAACACCAATTATTTAATTACAATCTCAACTTGAGCATCAATTCTAAAGCCTTTGGTTCTTTCAAAGAATGCTTTTTTTTCAGCAGCATCAATTACTGTAAAATTTGGATGCTTCTTGTTGCAAGCAAATGCTTTCTTGTATTTGTATTCTTCAAGATTGTGCTTTGACCTAAGAAGCTTTATTGTATTTTCTAATTGACTTTTAGCGTCTGAAAGCCACCCACCGATGCCTTGCTTTTTTAGTTCTACCAGATAAAGACTATTTGAGAAGGTAAGCATACCGTCACATGTGCTTTCTTTATCCAATGTTCCTTCTTTTAAAACAATTATACAATTATCAATTGGAGTAAATGAAATAGCTAAGTCATTATTATTGATGACTTTGGCAATCCACTTGGTATTATCTGTCATATTGGTATAAGCCTTTGTTCCATTTTGGTCATCACATATTCCGAAAAGCTTATCCTGCCTTGAAGACTCCTTGCATTTAGTTCCAAAAAAATTCACACTCATAGTTCTTGCTCGATTTCAAGAAGTGAATCAAAAAGACTATTGCCTTCCGCCAGTATATTATTTAAATAATTTTTGTCAGATGGTATTCCTTCTACAGATGCTAGTAGTTTAATACTTCCATCTTCTTCATTTAATTGAAATACAATTACATTATCAGTAGATACCATTGCTTTTTCAGGAATCAGTTCATACAATTTTGGAAGCAATTCGTTTTCCTTTGATGATTTTTTTATCTTGCCTTCCAAATATTTTCCTTGAATGGCAATGCTTAAATAATTGACAATATATGGGCTATGAGTAGTAATTATCAATCTATTGCCATTATTCATGTTATTATACTTTAATAGACTTTGTAGTATATTCCATTGCGAAGAAGGAAATAAATTTTGTTCTGGCTCTTCAACAATATTTACAAAAGCTGATTTGTTAAATTTTGACGAAAGTACTGAGAGTGCAACTCTCTTTTGTTCATCAGTTAAACTATCATTATTCCAAATATCTTCTACTCCCTTTTTGAATCGCTGCATTTCTTCATTGCTCATTGGTTCTTTATTAGAATCGCTCTGTTTTTTAACAGAGTTCGCCAAATAACCAGAAACAAGATATAACGGTACAAGTGATTGAAAGCCACTCGAAGCCTCGGTTAGCATCACTTTGTAACCTTCTCCCTTTAAGTTGAGCGTATCGTTGAGTTTGTCGTATTCAATATCTATATTGTTGACTGGAAGTTTCTCCAAACCTTTCATCTCATTTTTTGCATTATCAAATTCTGTTAGGAATTCCTTTAACGATTCGGACGATATCTTTAACTCTTTGGGTGTTTTAATGTATGTGATAAAGTTCCTTTCAGCAGGCACATACATAATCTGGGGAAGAACATAAGTTTTGTCAGGAACTTCATTTATAATCAATGATCCGTCTTGATATTTTATAGAATAAGCGTCACCTTCGTACTCAATAACTGCATTATCCTCTCCATTGAATTTGAGGTAATTTTCTAAACGATGATAATTCAGGTATTGATTTTTAAGTCTGTTCTTCCGTTCAAACCACTTTTTATTGTAATCCCCCCGAACTAATGCCTTTTCAATCCATGTAAAGGTTGAAATTAACTTTGCCACAGTACTTTTTCCAGAACCCTGATTGCCGATAAACACAGTAACCTTTTTTAATTCAAGCCAGCCATCATTATCCTGATAACCAGCTTTGATTGGTCCAAAATTTCTTATTTTAATTCTGCTCATTTTACATATATTAAACGTACAAAGTTACGATTAAAATTGTTACCTAAATTTCATTTAATGGTGGATTTTCCTTTGGGTATATGTCAATATTGGTGACTTTTTTTCTTTATTGTCTGTCAATCTCAAATGTATCAGGGACGACTTCCATTAGCTGTTAACGTTCGAGTGTATATGCCGGAAGGGATTGCTGGTGATTGCCTATCAAGTTATAAGGAAGGTTAAAGCGGACTTCTAATCCTCGCAACCCTCAGAAATCCCATTTGACATATAGTTTTTGTTGGCGGTTCGTTGTTTTCGATTTTGTCGTTTCGCTTTTCATTTTTTCGTTGTGTTCTGCCCCCATTTATGCCGTTTCTCCATTAGTCATTTTCTTCGTAGTAATATGAGTAGTCAATCCCTTTCATAAACATTTCGCGGTCGTATATTTTGGTGGTGAGCGCGTTTTCCAAAAGTGTTTTTAGAACACTACTTTGGGTTGGACTTAACATCATTGCGTTCATGTAATCCCGCTTGCTTATTTTACTCCAATCTACACATTTTTTGAGTCGTTTTTTTAGTATCAAATCCAACCATATTCTGGTGCTTCTACCATTACCTTCCATAAAAGGGTGTGCAATGTTCATTTCAACGTATTTGTTTACGATTTCGTCAAATGTAGTTTCGGGTATTGCTTCAATTTGCCTTAATGTCTCGCCTAAAAAACGTGATACGGCAAATAGAAAACCACCTTTTGAAATATTTTTTTGTCTGATTTGTCCCGCAAAATCATACAATCCGCCAAACAAATAACCGTGTATTTGTTGCAAACCTTTGGTTGTGCCAACTTCAATGTTGTTGATAAAAGAACTTTCAAATAGTGCATACGCTTTTGTTTTGCTTTTGCCGTCTATGCTTTCATCGCTGAATGTAAACCAATCTATAAATCGGTTTGCCTTTTTGCCCGGGAATTCTTTGCCTAAGGCAATAATGCCGGTGTAATCCAACATATCGGCTAAACGCTTTTTGCCGTCAGGGGCAAGAAATTTCAACTGGGTAGTGGCACTAACCACTTGACTGTTTTCTTTCTTTAATTTGGCTTTAAGATATTTCCAATAGTTGCGCGTTTTGGTGTAGTCGTCTTGGTCGGTAAGCAAAGCTACAATATCCAATACACTAAACAACCATTTGGCGTTTTGCTCATCCCAAACGGCTCGCACTTCGCGGTCATCAAAAAAACGTATCGATATTTTTTGCATTACTCATAATTTACTAATGTTATCTATTCTGTCACTCTGTAATTTTCCTCCAAAGTTATGAAAATTTTATCTTGTAGTTAGTTTCTGCAATGCCTTGTTACAATGATCGCCTGCGAAAAATTATAACCGCAGTTTTTTTTGGGGGGGCAAGGTACAAATGTGCAGGTTCGCTCAAAGGTAACTTTCTTGCACAAAGTTTCGGATTTGCGCTTCTGCCAAAAAAAGCAATGGTCGGTTTATAATATGTTAGGGGCATTAATTATCTGTTATTTAATTCTTTACGCAATTTATCAATTATTTTTTGCGATAGTTTTGTGTATTTTATTATTTTGGTGTCTTGTTCCTCATCTTTAATCATTTCAATTGCTATTTCCTCAGCTTTATCGTTTTTTTCATACTCTACAACTTGCTTTCTCATTTCGTCTTCTTTCATTTTTTGCAAAGTTTCAGGGTCTAATTTATCATAGTCGATAATCTTTACAGCTTGTGCAATCCCTTTATTGTTAAGATTTAATTTGTAATTGGCTGGTTCTTTCATTGAAGCGTAAAACAAATCTAACCAATCTTGATAATTTTTAGGTGTTTCATCATTTTTATATTTTTTTGATGGATTTAAGAAAACCATATTGTGTTCGTAAAGTTTTATCAAATCTCCATTAAGATTTCGCGGGTTGAAATCCATTATCAAAACATTATCACGAATTGGTTGACCGTCTTTTGTATCGAACCTATACGGACGTGCGAACACAACAACTCCTAATACTCTTTGTTTAAATCTGTAATCAGCCAAACTTTTTTGTTGGTTTGCAATTAAGGTAATAAAATAATGCAAAAATCTGTCGAAATTGTGGTCGTAATCAATTTTTTGAATTTCTATTATGAAATTATGGTCAGATGTTTCTGCATAAATATCTAATTCAAATTTTATTGGTGATAAAGGTGGTTCAAATTTTTTCTCTGTTTCAATTTTATCAACAATAATATCTATGTCAAAAAGGTCTTTTACAAAGTTCTGGAAAACTTCCTTATCTGTGAATGCCTTTTTAAAAATTGTTTCGTTATCTAATGGTGCAAGCATAATTTTAATTTTTAATGTACTGCAAATTTACGAAATTTCTGGTATATATCAATCGCAGTTGAAAAATTACAATTCGTTAAATTTATTAATCTGAATATCTAATGCTTATCGTTTATCGCCCTTGCCAATTTCGGATTGGCGGTATGTTTTTGTTGCCGATTTCAAAGTACTTTCCTGTCAAGTTACACGAGGGTTTATCAGATGCACATACGATGAAATACCCACTTTCTCTGCAATAAAATATACCGACTGTTACCGCCTGAAGTTCTGTCTTTCGGTCTTGTAAACCATTGTAATTGTTTAGTTTTCTTGTCATTATCATTTTATTTTCTTTTCTGTTGGTTCAATAATTTTCCAATGGCCAGTCTTGTCGCTTCCTATACGTTCTACTATTCCCTTCTTTTTAAGATCTATTATTTTCCGTTTAGAAGTGCTTAAACTTATATTCAATCGTTCACTAATTTCTGCAGCAGTTATTTTATTATTTTGCTTTATCAAATAACATACAGTGTCATTTACAGTGTCATTTACTGGAGAAACGTAATGAACGTGCATTTCACGGTTTTTTAGCAAATGATTTTCTTGATGAAGTAAGTTTAAAAGAAAACTGATAAGATATTTATCGGTTTTGTGAATGACTTTTGATAAATCTTCCTAATTAGCTCGCACAAGTGCATTTGTTACCGGAAATACCACGAATGCACTGCAAACAAATCATTATTTAACGCTTTATAACCATGTTTGCGAAGATATTTTATTAA
>CAILKW010000191.1 GCA_903834845.1 uncultured Bacteroidia bacterium
ATCCATAAACTTATCCCTATTGGCCGGATTAATATCCATTATCTCATTTTTCGTCACATCGTAAAGAACAAGTGATGATTCCAAGTCTGTTACTTCAACCTTTTTATTGTCTGCGGCATGAAAACGTTGGGTAATTTTATTTGACGAAAAGGCAACAAATTTTCCTGAAGGATGCCAACGGGGGTAAACGGCACTATTTTTCATCTCCTTTGTTTTCAAATTGATCTTTCTAAAAGTACCATTAGAATAAAAATAAGTTCCACCCATAGAACCCCTTACATGGAACAAAAAATCATCAGTTTTTCCGTTGTTAAACGAATGACAATTTATACAGTTTTCATCAACAACCCTGTTTTCTATAAGTGACTGCACCCTAAAGTTTCCAAGATTACGAATATTGATGCTCAATTCACTCCAACTTTCGTAACCGGGGAACAGAAGTCGGTAATAGATAAACGGATCTGTCGGTTCTCTATCAACTTTGTTGATAATTGTTTTATATTTTAACCATGAATCCCGCTTGTTTTTGGCAAAAATATCCATTTTAAACTCCTTACCTGCATTGTTTTCTAACATTTTATGCCATTTTTTTTCCGGAATTTTGATTTTGCCGCTTCGGGAATAAACCTCTATTTCTGTACCTTTATCTGAAGAAAATCTCACGAAAAACGATGATCCATTTTCCTTAATAATGAAATTCATTGGTGAGATATTGGGAGGAATTATCAATTCCGAATAATCCGGTTCAAGTTTGGGTGCCAATTCCGAAACAATAAAATCTGCCTGGGGCTTTTCTGCACAGCTATATATAAACAGAACTGCTAATAAAGTTAAAAATATATTTTTCAAAATTGTCATTATTGATCTTTAAACCTCCTAAAAGTATTATAATTTCAAACTGTTTATTTGCATCTTTGAGAGAAATAACCTATATCTTTAGTTTTATCTTCATTTTACCAAGAATAGCAGTAATTCCAATAATAATCAACGCATAAATAAATGATTTAAGCAATCCCACTGTTCCTGTTTTCAAAAATGTTGGCAGAGTAAATGAGAACGTAGCTATGCTATAATAAAGATATGGAATAAGATAGCAAGTAAGGGTACTGGTTCCTGCAGGTTTAATAAAGTTGAACCATCCTGATTTCCCTTTCAAATCAACAATAAAAAAGATAACAGCGAGGAAAATAAAAGCCATTCCGTTACACAGAAAAACCCATGTTGGAGTGGCCTGAATTTTCGATATAATGAAAAAGTTACGCAAAACAAGTCCTGATATTAAAAGTATTAAACCGATTCCAATGTAATATATTGGCAATTTTTGACGTTTTTCAGAAGTAGTCACCTTATCAATTAAAAGACTTGCAGCAATTCCTGCAAAAGCAAAACCCTCAAAAGCTCCGCCACCGGGAATGGGAGTTTTCAACCAGCCCGCATGATCGGAGATGTTCAACAAAGTAAATAGAAACCAGAAAAGCAATAACAAAACTGATGATTTCCTGGCAAACAGATATATTGGTGCAGAAATCAGGTAAGTCCAGCCAATAAGCCCTAAAATACCCCACCATTGAGGCGACATTTGTTCGGAACCATCTTTACCGCCTTTAAAAAAATAACCCAGCAAAAGTAATAATAGAACCCCAACCAATTGTAATCCAATGAATAGGTATTTTTTCCAATCCTCCGATTTTGGGTAAACATTCCAGATCAGGAAAAAACCTGCAACCATTAAAATCTGAAACAATTCTCTGCTAAAACCAGAAGCTTCCACATTTAGGTCTGAAATATTGACAGTAAAAAATCCCATCACAAGCAATGCCAAAGAGCGAAGCGCAATATGTTGCAGAATCTGTAAATGGCTATCACCTTTGGCAATACGATTGCGTATGGCATACGGTATTGCCATCCCTACGATAAACAGAAAACTGGGAAAAACAATATCCGAAAATCCCAAAAAATCCTGATCTGCACGTGAATGTTCGAGCCAGAGCGGGACACCAGTCAACGACCATAAATCGTTTACAAAAATCATCAGTAGCATAGTAATTGCCCTGAATACATCAATCGAAAAAATACGGTTTTGAGTCATATTCATAAAAAGCTATTTTACTGATTAATTATTCCTTTGCTTTTGAATTTCACTGAACACGGCTTTAAAACAATTTGATGCTGTGTTCTCACCTGATTTGGCATCAGTTTTCCGGCCATAAAATTCATCCATAAATTGTCCTGCACCTGACCACACCGTTTGCATCATTCCCTGAAAACGGTCTTTCATTACCTGAGTTACCGATGCCCTAAACCTGAACATATCCTGTGTTTGTTTGACTGCATTCGCAGGATTCCTCCAGGGACAAGTGATCACACTAAGACCTTTGGTAGCAAAGTAAACAGCACTTTGATCGGGACGTTCGTAATGCCAGTCGCAAATCATCACATCCTTATATATCAAATCAATAGCGCGGTAAGTATTATTCATACTTGCTTCCCACATACCCATTCCGGTGGTTTTTCCGTCAATCAGCCGGTCACCCCAAATCCAGAGCTGACGATTTTTCGAGGCAAGATGATTGCGAATCAGGTTCACTTCACCTGCAAACAATTCGGCTTTGTCTTTGCC
>CAILKW010000192.1 GCA_903834845.1 uncultured Bacteroidia bacterium
TGAGTGTACAAACGGTTTCGAGGGGTTCCTTGCTATTCAGGAACTACATCCTGATTTAGTTTTTCTTGATATTCAAATGCCCAAAATCACTGGATTCGAAATGCTTGAATTAATTCAAAACCCTCCTTTAATAATTTTTTCCACTGCCTACGATCAATTTGCTATCCGTGCATTTGAGGCGAATGCAATCGATTATTTGCTCAAACCTTATCCATTCGAAAGAGTAGTTGCTGCACTAAACAAAGCTTTTGACAAACTTAAAAATAGAAACAATGCCTCAGAAATCAATAAATTAATTGAAACACATGATGAAGAAACAGGAATTCTGAACCGGATTGTAATAAAATCGGGTCGAAAAATTCAAGTAATACCAGTTGAATCAATCTATTACTTAGAATCGCAAGACGATTTTGTCATGGTTTACTGTCGCGAAGGTCATTTTTTGAAACAGAAAACGATGAAATTCTTCGAGCAACATCTCGACCAAAAAACGTTTATTCGCATCCATCGTTCCTACTTGTTAAACATTTCATACATCTCGGAAATTCAGCAATACGAAAAGGAATCATGGGTTATTCTTACAAAACAGGGAGCAAAACTGAAGGTAAGTAAAAATGGATACTCCAATTTAAAAGAAATGTTAAAAGTTTAAGTCCAAAAATGATAAATGCCGTTATCATAGAAGATGATCCCTTGCTTGGACAAAATTTGTTACTTATGATTCGTGAGTATTGCCCGGAAATCAACATTGTGTCTATTATTGATACTGGAAAGCTGGCTCTTGATATCCTGCCAAAAATCATGTATGACCTGATATTTTCAGATATTCAACTAGGAGACATGGATGCATTCACTCTTTTTGAGAGCCTGAATGTATCGAATCAACGGATCATATTTACAACAGCTCACGACCAATTTGCTTTAGATGCCATAAAATTAAATGCTATTGACTATCTGATTAAACCAATTCTTCCCGAAGAACTTAAGCGTGCAGTAACCAGAGCATTCGAACGAATTTCTATTAATGAAAATTTAAATCCTCTTTACGAGGCTTTTACAATACAAAAAAGCGGTAAAATAATGATCAAAGGTAGTGATGAAATACACTTCTTTACTCCCGAAAAGATTATATACTGCGAAGCTGACGGTACATATACAAAAGTATTTCTCGACAATACCGCAGAATGCAAATTAGTTAACACTCATTTGAAAAAAATCGAAAAAATACTTCCAAAAAATATTTTTTTCAGAATTCATGATGCGCATATTGTTAACTGTAATTATATCGATCACATCAAATACCAGAAAAAGATTTGTGTATTAAACAATAATTTGGGAGTTGCAAAAATTCAGCTCAAAATTTCAGAGCGAAAATATCCGAATTTTCTTGATTTCCTCAAAACAAACTAATTTTACTTCTTACACTTATTGCCAAAATCCCTACACTTGTTACCAAAATCCCTACGTTTACCAAGTCAATCGAAAAAAATCATTTGAAACCGAACATCCCCTGTTTTTTTTAATCACTTTTGTACTGTTTGGAAATTTCTGATAGAATCCTAATCGTTTATATATAATCAGCTGCCTCTGACAGGACAATAGCTCCTGTCAGAGCTCAAGATCAAACTTTCAAATAATTTCCGAAAACCTAAAGTTTGTTTCCAATTAATCATTTAGATTATTTACTTTTACAATTCAAAGTTTACAAGAATTCCGTAAACCACAAAAATGTAATTTATAACCCAATAGTTTTATTATCAAAGTAATATGAATATCGAAAACAGTAGTATTAAAAGGGATGCTGTAAGAGAGAATATACTAAAAATAGCTCAGGAAATCTTCAGCAAGTTCGGATATAAAAAAACCACTCTTGATGATATTGCCAATGCTGTAAGAAAAGGAAAAAGTTCGCTTTATTACTATTTCAACAGTAAAGAGGAACTTTTTCAAGAAGTTATTCAAAAAGAGGCTGATACACTTCGCGAAGAATTATCGAAAGTGCTTCTAAAAAATATCGATCCGGCAGAAAAATTACGAGATTATGTGATGACTAAAATCACAACTTACAGGCAACTTGCAAATTTTTACAATGCAATTGAGAATGATGCTGCAGCAGTAGAATTTATTGACAAAATAAAATCGCAATATTATCAGGAAGAAATCCGTATGATGAAACGAATCCTTCTTGAAGGTGCCCGTCAACGAAAATTTATTATAAAAGATTTTGCCCTCGTAGCAATTGGCATTACTACAGCAATCCGTGGACTCGAAATGCCTCTTTCGGCAGGTCCATACCGCTCAACCGATCTTGAAAAGAGTGTTGATTCTATTGTTAAGATTATTTGCTACGGAATAATGAAAAGAGAATAAATTACAAACTTTACACCAAAAAATTCATAAAAAAACTAATATTGGGAACTGCTTTTATTTTGCATACTACTTTTTGAAGTATCACTTGTGTCCTTAGCAAAAGGTTCTCCTATCTGGTACATATCATTTATCTTATCATTCAATTTCTGATTTGTAAGGCTTACTGAATAGACCATAGCTTCAACCTGTCTCAAATAATCGCGTTTGTTATATTTTGGGGAATAGACATATCCCTCAACAGTTAATACCCTTTTTCCAGCCAAATCCAATGTTGACAAACTAACAAACGGGCCGCCCATAAAATCACCTTCAACTTTCCATAATCCCCGTATTTCAACTGAGTAATTCCCGTTATGTTTAAAAGTTTGCGCAATAATAAATCTTTTTTCGGTCGCCATATAGGAACCTATAACCGATCCTGGCACATTGTGCCTCAATATGGAATCCCTTTTATGAATTAGTTTACCTGTAACAAAAGAACTATCTGAATCGTATGGATACCAGTACGCAAATACCCCTTGACTTGTAAGAGGAGACTCATATCTGATCCATATAAAATTGGAAGTATCTTTTACTATATCGTATCCCTTGGGAATATTTAAGTTAAAATTATGATATTTTATTAATGTATCAGAAATAGCCTGCTCTTTAAATTTATTCTGTGAATACATCGCCATTAGCCTTTTTTTTTCAGCACCTAAAATCTCAGTAATGATTAAATCAGACTTTTCAGCAAAAATCTTCATAAAAGCTGACTCATCAGCAGCTTGAACTATCACAACAACCTGAGGCCGCGCCCAAACATTATATTTAACTGAAACTGAGGGCTCTGTTATGGAAGGCAAAATTCGTGTTAAAATAATATTACGAGTTGTTTCAAAAGTTTTGAAGGCTTCAGGTGGCACATTCACAACATTAAGAATTGGTTCTTCCTGAGGCAAACATAACTGAGGTTGTGAGAGATAATGCAATATTGTATCACCAACATCTCCGACCCAAAATCCTTTCTCCAGAACCACTACCGTTTCCCCTGGCTTTCCGGTAACGCTTTTCATTAATGAAGATCCATCACCACTGCACCCTGAAAACAAACAAATCCATGAAATGACTATATAGAATGATGTAATAGTTTTTTCCAAAAATTACTTTTTCAAAGGTTCTTTTTTAATACTTTCTTTTGAAGTATCCTCCGGAGTTTCATCATCATCTTTTATAGATTTTTTAAAATCTTTCAACCCCTTCCCTACTCCATTCATCAACTCAGGAATTTTTTTCCCTCCAAACAAAAGCAATACCACAGCAATGATCAGGACAATTTGCCATGGACCAATGAATCCAATAATAACTGTTAAGCTCATAGATATATTTTAAATGTTAGCCACAAGTATTACTATTCCTTCAATGGTTCTTTTTTATTATCAGCCTTTGGTACTTCTTTAGGAGCTTCAGCAGAAATTCCGTCTTCATCTTTAATGGCTTTCTTGAATTCTTTCATCCCCTTTCCAATTCCACCCATCAACTCAGGGATCTTTTTTCCTCCAAACATAAGTAATGCAACAGCCACTATTAATACTATTTGCCACGGTCCAACTACTCCTGCAATAATTAACAAATTCATAATATCTCTTTAAAATTGTTTCGATACAAAATTACTAATACCATTGATACAAATCCGTTTCCAAGTATAAAATCTTTTAAAAAATGAAA
>CAILKW010000193.1 GCA_903834845.1 uncultured Bacteroidia bacterium
CAATCGCATATTCTGACTGATGCCTTTGCCTGATTCGTACATCACACCTAAATTGAAAACAGCTTTAGGATAACCGGCATCGGCAGCTTTTTGATACCATTTGAATGCTTCATCAGAATTCTGAGGTTTTGAAATCCCATTTTCGAAATACACACCCACCCTGAACATTGCGCCGGGAACACCCATTTCAGCAGCTTTTAAAAAATATTCGAATGCCTTTTCTTTGTCGGACGAATAACTCAAACTTTTCTCATGAACTATTCCTACAAGGTAGTTGGCCCTTGCATGACCTGCCTCGGCGGCGCGCTTAAAATATTCGGAAGCCGACTGATTGTCTCTGATAGTCATCACACCGGCAAGAAGGACGCTTGCATATTTATATTGTGCTTCGATAATCCCCTTATCAGCAGCACGTTTGAAATAATCAACCGATGTTTTGTGGTTTGATTCAACCTCATCGCCAATTTCATATTTTTGTGCCAGACGGAACATTGCCTCCGGATTTCCATTGGTTGCTGCCTTTTTAAGCCAGTCTATTCCCTCTTCGTCTGATTTTTTTAAATAATAACCTGCAATTGCATCCTGCGCCTCTGCACTTCCTTTGTCTGCTGCACGAAGATACCAGTCGTAAGCCTCTGCATCACCATTTTCATTCAGTAATTTGCCAATCAAATAAATAGCTTCAACATAATCGGCATGAGCCGCCTGATCAAGATATTCGCGTGCTTTCGTAATATCTTTTTCTGTTCCCGAACCTTCGAAATACATTTTTCCAAGAATTAAGGCCACTTCTGCAGGCACATTTCCCCCTATTTTTGACAGCCATTCAAAAGCCTTCTCAACATTCTTTTCAGTTCCTTTTCCTTCATAAAGAAAGAGACCTGCTTTTTCATAAGCGGGCAGATATTCCTTCACTGCGGCTTTTAAATAAAAATCGAAAGCTTTTGAAAGCTTAACAGGTACAGTAAGCCCTTGTTCGAAAATTTCACCAACCTTAAACATGGCGGGAGCATACCCACCCTTAGCCGCTTCGTACCAGTTATCAACAGCTTCGTTCAAATCCTTAGACCCGCCATCACCGGTTCGCAACAGCCGACCAATGTTGTATTTCGCAATAATATCTCCTCTTTGAGCTCCGCGTTCGTACCATTCGAAGGCTTTTTTCAAATCAACCGGCAGTCCGTTGCCATTTTCGCGCATTTCACCAATGTAGTTGCAAGCTCCTACCCCACCGTCGCGGGCCGATTCAAGAAACCATTTTACCGATTCTTCGTGTGACAACGGACGAGTATTTCCTTCATAATACTTTATACCAATTACGAGCGAAGCTCCTGAAAAACCTTTGTCCATTAACTCCTCGAATATTATAATCGCTTGATTAATATCTTTTTCGCTTCGATAAATATCAAGAAATACCATAGCAGGTTTATAACCATCTTTAAGCGAAGACTCTATTCGTTTAACACCTTTATCTGTTTTTCCCTTTTTCAGAGATTCAATTCCATTGCGGAAAGCACGCGGGGCAGATTCTATTATTTGGCTCATCATATTTAATTCAAAATTCGGCTTAAAATTAGCTTTAATGAGATATTTGTTGACATACTTTTGGTAAAAATATTGAACAAATGTTGTTTTCGTTTTAAAATCGAATACAGACGTTAATCTGTTCCATAAAAAAAGCTAATTTTACCACAAAATGTACGCAAATGAAACCATTGGAACTTATTGCTAAATATTATAAACCACGGTCAAAAGCTTACAAGATCTTAGTAAGCCATTGCACTCTGGTGACTGAAAAAGCTTTGAAAATTGCACAGAATCACAAAGAGCTGCTTCCTGATATTGCATTTTTGGAGGAGGCATCAATGTTGCATGACATTGGAATTTTTAAGACAAATGCGCCCAATCTGTATTGCTTTGGCGAATACCCCTACCTGTGCCATGGCTATTTGGGTTGTGAGTTACTAATTGAGGAAGGTTTTCCTGATCATGGATTGGTTTGTGAAAGACATACCGGAGTTGGGATAACTATGGAGGAAATCGTTTCCAATAAACTCCCATTACCGCTTCGTGATTTTATGCCGGTTTCGGTTGAGGAACAAATTATCTGTTTTGCCGATAAATTTTTCTCTAAAAGCAATGACCTTTTAAAAGAGAAATCGGTACCAGATGTTCGGAAATCAATGCAAAAGTTTGGTGATAAAAATGTGATGCGATTTAATGAATGGTGCGAAATATTCCTATGAATCTCTATCTTTGACACCATTTTTAAATTATTAAGCAATTAAAAACTGATATTATCAGTGATTTTTTCCTATGCAAAAATCTGAAAACATTATCTGCATTGAGCATGTATCGAAATTTTACGGTGACAAAGCTGTGCTTGATGACATTAATTTTGTTGTCCGTAAAGGGGAATTTGTTACCATTCTGGGTCCTTCAGGCTGTGGAAAGACAACCCTTATTCGTCTGATAGCCGGATTTCAAAGTGCCTCAGAAGGTTCAATTTCCATTTCAGGTGTGGAGATGACAACAACTGCTCCACATTTGCGTCCGGTAAATACAGTATTTCAAAAGTACGCACTATTTCCACATCTTAACGTATTCAATAACATAGCTTTCGGTTTAAACTTGAAAAAGCTTCCCTCTGTTGAGATTAAAAACAAAGTGAATAAAGTTCTGAAGATGGTTGGTATGACCGATTACGAAGAGCGCGATGTTGACTCTCTATCAGGTGGACAACAGCAACGTGTGGCCATTGCACGTGCAATTGTCAATGAACCGGAGGTACTTTTGCTCGATGAACCATTGGCTGCCCTTGATTTGAAAATGAGAAAAGATATGCAGATGGAGATCAAAGCAATGCACAAAAAGCTCGGTATCTCGTTTGTTTATGTCACTCACGATCAGGAAGAAGCACTTACATTAAGTGACACAATTGTCGTGATGAGTCAGGGAAAAATTCAGCAAATTGGGACTCCCAAAGCAATTTATAACGAACCTACAAATTCTTTCGTGGCTGACTTTATCGGGGAAAGCAATATTTTGAACGGGATTATGATTGGAGACAATCTGGTCGCTTTCGCTGGACATCAGTTTGAATGTGTTGACAAAGGTTTTGGACAACAGATTCCTGTTGATGTCGTAATCCGTCCTGAAGATCTTTATATCTTCGATCTTTCAGAAGCAGCAATGCTTACCGGGAAAGTTACCTCTTCGATCTTTAAAGGAGTTCATTACGAAATGATTGTTTTAACCTCTGATGGTTTTGAATTTCTGGTTCAGGACTATCATTGCTTCGATGCAGGAAAAGAAGTTGGGCTTCGTGTAAAACCTTTCGACATTCATGTTATGAAAAAGGAGCGATTATGTAACACTTTCAAAGGCACCGTTGTTGACAAAAACCATGTTAAATTCCTCGATCATACTTTCGAATGTAACAAAAATGCAGATTTCCATTCAGGTGCTAAAGTAACGGTAAGTATAGATTTTCAAGATGTTATTCTATACGATTATGAAGAAGACGGTATGTTGGGAGGTGATGTTAAATTCATTCTTTACAAAGGAAATCATTATCATCTTACCGTTTCTACTGACGAAAATGATAATATTTTTGTGGACACAAACGATGTTTGGGATGATGGCGATCGCGTCGGGATTACATTTCCACCCGAATCTATTCGAATCACATATTAATAAATGGAATAGAAGTGGAACGTATATTAAAGTCATTGTTCACGTCACGAAGGAATTGGGCAATTCCATATATTTTGTATCTTGTTGTTTTTGTGGTGGTTCCTCTCGGACTGATCGTTATGTATGCTTTTACTGATACTGACGGAGCTTTATCCTTTTCGAATTTCCGAAAATTCTGGATGCAGCCCGAGGCCATGAACACTTTTATCTATTCTGTGGGTATTGCAATAATTACAACTTTATTGTGTTTAATTTTGGGATTCCCCGCCGCATATATCTTAAGTAAAACAAAAGAAAGAGGTGCCAAAATCCTCATCCTGCTATTTATTCTGCCAATGTGGATCAACTTTTTGATCAGAACCCTTGCAACCGTAGCACTATTCGACTTTTTCAGCCTTCCACTTGGTGAAGGGGCTTTGCTGTTTGGTATGGTTTACAATTTTCTGCCTTTCATGATATATCCAATTTATAATGTACTGCAAAAGATTGACCAGAATTTAATTGAAGCGGCGCAAGATCTTGGTGCCAATCCCCGGCAAGTATTTTTCAAAACAGTGCTTCCGCTTTCATTACCAGGTATTTCCAGCGGTATTATGATGGTTTTTATGCCTGTAATTTCGACTTTTGCTATCGCCGAACTACTGACAATCAACAATATCAAGCTCTTTGGATCCACTTTACAGGAAAATATCTACAATGGTTTATGGAATTACGGTGCAGCACTCTCATTAGTAATGTTGTTACTTATCGGTATCACATCGCTGTTAGGCAGTGAAGGTGGTGCAAAATCGGAAGAAGGAGGGTTAATATGATAAAAAGAATACTTGCAGGATCTTACCTCGGACTTTTACTCGTTTTGCTTTATGCACCTATTCTGATAATTATAATCTTTTCATTCACAGAGGCTAAGGTATTAGGTAACTGGACAGGCTTTTCCCTAAAACTCTATAGCTCACTTTTTCAATCAGGTGTTCACCACTCATTAATCAGTGCATTGTGGAATACCCTCATTATAGGTTTTGTTGCTGCAATTGTCTCTACGCTGTTGGGTACAATGGCTGCCATTGGTATATATAATCTTAGGCCTCGGGCAAGGAAAGCTGTTTTTCTTGTTAATAGTATTCCAGTTCTGAACCCGGATATTATTACAGCAATTTCTCTTTTTCTTCTCTTCGTAAGTCTTGGAATCTCGCAGGGACTTACAACGGTTATTCTGGCTCATATATCCTTCTGTACACCTTATGTAGTTTTAAGCGTTCTTCCGCGCCTGAGGCAGATGAACGATAACCTTTACGAAGCAGCTCTTGACCTGGGAGCCACACCATTTCAGGCATTGCATAAAATATTATTACCTGAATTAAAACCGGGAATGATCAGTGGTTTTATCCTCGCTTTCACACTTTCAATTGATGATTTCGTGGTAACTCTGTTTACTATTGGAAATGAAGGACTCGAAACCCTTTCAACCTACATTTATGCAGATGCACGAAAAGGAGGATTAACCCCAGAACTTCGTCCACTTTCAGCAATAATTTTCGTTTCTGTTTTACTTTTGTTATTGGTAATCAACAGACGTGCAGCTAAAAATAAGAGTTAAGATGACAAATTTAAATACTAAAAGAACCCTAAGAAAAACAGTCATTCTGATATCGCTGTTGACTATATGCTTTCTGTTTCCTGGTTGCAAACAATCAGATAAATCGCGAAGTAAAGTCCTTAAAATATATAACTGGGCCGACTATATTGACGAAGCAGTTCTTACAGATTTCCCAATCTGGTACAAAGAACAGACCGGCGAAGATGTCAGAATTGTGTATCAGGTATTCGACATGACAGAAGTAATGTACACAAAAATTGTTCTTGGACAGGAAGATTTCGATCTGGTTTGTCCTACGCAGGCAATTATCGAGAGAATGATTAATAAAAGGCTGCTTCTGCCAATCAATCAAGACTTTGGTAAAACACCCAATTATCTGTCAAATGTCTCCCCATTTATCCAAAAACAGGTTGGCACCTTTAGTACTTCAGAATTTAAAGCCTCGGAATATGTGATTTCCTATATGTGGGGAATTTCAGGTATTTTGTATAATAAAGGATTAATTTCCAAAGAAGAAGTTCAATCGTGGAAAAGTTTATGGGATCCCAAAAATCAGGGCAAGGTACTAATGAAAGACAGTTATTGGGATGCTTACAATATGGCTATAATCTATGCAAAAAATAAGGAAATAGCTCAAGGTAAAATTACGCTTTACGATGCAGCCAACAATCATACAAATGAAGATATCGAATTGGTTGAGAAGTATCTTAAGCTATTGAAACCCAATCTTGCCGGATGGGAAGCTGACTTTGGTAAAGAGATGATGACAAAAGGTAAAATTTGGATGAGTTATGCATGGAGTGGTGATGCAGTCTGGGCCATAGAAGAAGCTGCAACTGTAAATGTGGATTTAGGCTTTGAAGTACCTCTTGAAGGAAGCAATGTTTGGTTTGATGGCTGGGTAATACCAAAATATGCCCGTAATACCAAAGCCGCCGCCTTTTTTCTGAATTACCTTTGCCGACCTGACATTGCGTTACGCAATATGGAAACCACTGGTTACACCAGTTCCATAGCTACTCCTGAGATACTTGAAGAACAAATAGATACAACTTTGACAGAATCTGTTAATCTTAGTTATTTCTTTGGAACAGATGCAGATAGTCTCTTTATAGACCCGATACGGTATCCAGATTCCAGTGTTATAGATCGCTGTGCGGTCATCCATGATTTTCTTGATAAGAATGAAACTGTTCTGGAGATGTGGAGTCGTGCTAAAGGAGATAATCTGAACACAGGAGCAGCAGTATTAATCTTTTCATTCTTTTTCCTTCTTGCAATTTGGATTCTACACCGCAAAATTTCACGCTATAGAGTCAAACAACGTCACAAGCGCAGAGTGAAGAGTTTTGTTTTCAAATCTTTATAATTTAAAGTGTTTATGGCTTATTGATCGTGAAGTATTGTTCAATGAAACAATCTATTTGCATTTTACGACTGATAATCAATAATTACCATTGTCATACGAACTCTGTCGTTTGCTCAGTTTTAAATCCTGTAATAAAGTTGAAGTGGCCCTAATAGTGAAGCTATAACTCTGCCGGTAACCAAAAGGAACAAGATTCAATGACATTTGCATGCAATGTAAATCCCTGAAAATATTAAATTGGGTGAAAGTGACCTGAAATTTTTGAACATCAAAACCGGAGGAGAATCCGATTTTCCATTGCTTAGTCATGCTTACATTACCGTTAAAATCAATAGTTTGAGTAATCTGTGAAGACTTTTCAGGATCGGGCTTATTATACCTGAAACTATAGTTGAATGAAAGATCCCAAGGAACGCTAAAATCTGCGTATTCGGGAATTTCTCCCGATTTTTCTCTTAATTTTTTTTGATCAATCTCCTTTTTCTGTTCAGGTGTTAATGTTTCCTCTGCCTTCTCTTTCTCTTTTCCTTCCTTAGATTTGAATGAAAGACCAAAAGACATATTTGCGCTGGTTAATCTGGCAAGTTTGCCGGACCGCGAAAATTCGAACTGATTAATTAGGTGTCCATCCTGCATCGCATAAGGATCGAGAATAGCACCAAAATTAAGATCAACTCCTGCAACCTTTGTACGTGCAGAAATATTAATATTTGAAAGGTTTAACGAATCCGCAGCAAGATTATATGAACCGCTGAATGACAATTGATCTATTAGTTTTATTTTAGTAAAAGCTTCATTCGAAATAGTATCCTTAGTATTTACTTTCTTCATTTCAAGAGTATTATTAAGGTTTAAGCCTATTGACCCAGACCTTCCTGCACTTGCAGTTCCATAAACCGATCCTTCATGATATGGGTATCGGTAACTGACGGGAAAACCATTGGAATCAAAATACTCAATATTCTCGTACATTCCCAAAGCGGGATTACCAAAATCCGGTTTAAGACTAAAGCTTATACTTGGTGTCATTACATGCCGGATGCCTTTTATTTTGGATTTTGGATTCCACGGCAAAAAATTACCATAAATCTTAGTTGAAGCACCAACGCTGAAAGAATAATCGTAATTGCGTGTAAAACCATAAATAGTATCTGAAACCTCAATTTTCTTTGTAGTTTCATTATATCTCTTTCTGATTTGCTGCGTGTACCAACGCTCGGCATAATTGAACGAAGGGCTTAATGTTATGTATTTAAACGCTTTCATAGAGGTACTAATTGGAATACTATGCTTCACCCCATTTTTCCAGTCCGAAACAATTGATGAACTCAACAATTTACTCTCCTTGGTATCAATTGTGTTTTGCATATCCATTGAATAGCTCATACCAATTTTTTCGTACCATTTTTCTTTCCCCGAGCGATTTTTTGATTTGAAGGGATATATCCTTGACATATTTAAAGTTAGCTGAGGAAGAGTAAGACTGATTGTGGTATCGCGACTGTTTTGGGAATGTCGCATATTCGCCGAAAGATTAAATGGAGTATTTTCCCATCGTTTTGTATATGAAATACTTGATTGTTTTGTATTTGTAAGATAATTTTCGGTCGTGTAAGAGTTATTTTGATCGAACGAACTGGTTGAAAAATTAACGCTGGCACTAAAAGTTTGACTTGGACTCGATTTAGAATCCATACTATGACTCCAGGTAATGGCAAAATCGTTTTGAGTTTTATAATCAGGTAACCCTTTATCTCCAAATACATTTTTATAATACTTCAGGTCAAAAGAGCCACTAAATTTATATCGAAGCCGATAATTGGTACGTAGCTTAACGCCTCTTGATCCTTTTGAATATAGATCACCCTGCAACGCAACATCGAAAAAATCATTCGCAGCCCAATAATATCCGAAATCACGAAGGAAAAAGCCCCTGTTAATTTCATCACCATACGAAGGCATCAGTAATCCTGATGAGAATTTTGGCGAACTTGGGAAAAACCCGAAAGGGATAAAAACAAAGTAAAGGGGAAGATCTTCAATCACAAGATAAGCAGGGCCTGTTACAATTTTCTTATTCGATAAAACCTTCGCTTTTGTCATCTCGAGCCAGAAATGAGGATGTTCGGCATCACATGTGGTATATTTGCCATTTCGAAGGCAATAGGTTGAATCGTTCAACAGTTTCGTCCTTCCGCTGTGCACAAATCCCCCCTCCTGTTCTGTAACAACACCCGATACAATTCCTTTTTTTGTTTTGAAATTATACCTTACCTCATCCGCTTCAAACTCTTGTTCACCTTGTTTAAAAACCGGTTTACCGAAAATAACACCTGTTGAATCGGGTTTTCCAACTGCATATATAATACTGCTGTCTCTATTTAATTCTATATATGCTGCTTTGAGATCAATGTCTTTATATTTCACTTGTGCATTGTCGTACATGATAATTTTATTACCCGAACTATTTTGCACCAGATTGATATATCCATCAGCAGTATATTCAACCTCAGCATCAAAGCCTGCTGTTTCATCCGAAATAATACTATCGGAAGCAATCGAGTCTTTTTTTGAAATCTTAAGACTCTCAGGATTCAACGTAGAGCGTCTGTTTTGCTTATCCCGATTCTGAACATTCGGTTTTTCAACAACAGACTTTCTATTTTCGAGCTTTTGCCCAAAAACAGTTCCATATACCAGAAACAGTATTAACCCAAGGAAAGATAAAAATCGAAACTTGCTCAAAATATTTCAAAATCAAGTTAAAATCTAACATAACTGCAACTAATTGCACATGGCAAAAGTAAAAAATCCATTAAGAGAAACTTACAACCTGAAAAAATAATTTAATCTTCTATTTTTGTATAATATAAAGAGGGAACAAAGATGAACAAAATGAAGAAAAGTTTTAAAAATAAGGGTTGCCATTCTATTCTTGCATATCGTATTCTATTCTTATTTGTTATTTCATTAATAATTAACCCATTGTATTGCAAAAACAAGGTTTCAAAGGGTCTTCAGACTGTTGTTATTGATGCCGGCCATGGGGGAAAAGATCCCGGAGCAATTGTTGGAAGGGCACATGAAAAAGAGATTGTTCTTTCGATTGCATTGAAACTGGGCAGATATATTAAAGAAAAATTTCCAGAGGTCAGGGTCATTTTTACCCGGAGTAACGACATATTTGTGCCACTTTTCGAACGTTCGGTGATTGCGAACAAGAACAATGCTGACCTTTTTATCTCTATTCATGCAAATTATTGCTCGACCCCTTCAGTGAAAGGAACAGAAACTTACGTATTAGGGCTTCACAGAACAGAAGATAATCTGAATGTGGCAAAAAAAGAAAACAGCGTTATTTTGCTCGAAAAAGATTACACCACACGATATGAAGGATTCGACCCGAACTTGTCAGAGTCGTATATCATGTTCGAATTGATACAGGACACCTATATTGAGCAAAGTGTTGATTTTGCAGGTATTTTACAGGATTCATTCATCAATCATGCCCAAAGAGCAAGCCGCGATGTGCGTCAGGCAGGCTTTCTTGTATTGCGCGAAACCGCTATGCCTGGAGTACTTATTGAAACCGGCTACCTGAGCAACCAATCTGAGGCCAATTATCTTATGACTGACATTGGAAGAAGTACTCTTGCCTTGTCAATCTTTACCTCTTTTCAATTATACAAGGAAAAATTCGACTCACGCCTGAATATTGCTTCTCAGGAATCGAAAAAAAAACCTAATGCCTTGAAAGATACAGCTAAATCGGATCAACAAAACTCAGAAACTCCCCAAAAGGTTGAAATACCATCAAAAGAAGAGGGTCAAATCACTTTTGCTATCCAACTTTCAGCCTCTCCTTTTAAGCTTTCTCTCAATTCGAAGATATTTAAAGGAATTGAAAACATTACGGAAATTACTGCTGGCACCTACTTCAAATACTATTGCCTCGAAACAAACTCTCTCTCCAAGGCTAAAAAGAATCTTTCAACAATCAAAACTAAGATTCCTGATGCTTTCATCATTGGTTTAAAAAACGGACAGCCAATTCCAATGAAGGAGGCTTTGAATACCAAATAAGAAATTTTACACTTTTTTTAAACGGTAAAACTTGCGTATTTTTGCAAATAAATTGAAAACATCAAGAAATGAAACTCACAAAAACATCGAAAATCGGAATTTTTGTTGTTATCTGTCTCACTATCTTAGTATGGGGTATTAATTTTCTTAAAGGTAGGGATATATTCAGAACAGAAAAAGTCTTTTTTGCCCGATACAAAAACGTTGGCGGACTCACTCCTACTACATTAGTAACATTGAATGGATTAAAAATCGGATATGTCAGAGAGATTTTCTTTGCCGAAGATTTATCAGGAGATTTGATAGTAAAGATTGCCATCCATAATGATTTTCCCCTTCCTGTCGGGACAGCAGCGGAAATTGCAAGTAGTGATCTGCTTGGATCAAAGGTAGTAAAGCTTAATTTGGGAAAATCGGACAAGATATTACATGCCAACGACACATTGGCAACCAAAATTGAAGCCGATATTATGCAGCAAGTAAATGAACAAATTGCTCCGATAAAAGCAAAGGCAGAAAGACTGATTGATAATCTTGACTCCATTGTAACTGTGGCATCAAAACTACTCAACAGTGAATCGCAACACAATATCTCCGAAAGTATGAGACAAATCAATCTTACGATGACAAATCTCGAAAACATTTCGGGTAATCTGAGTGATGTAATCAACGATCAAAAGAAAAACCTCGGTAATACCATTTCCGACCTGAGCCAAATTACCGGCAATCTGAAAAACAATTCAGGAAAACTTGGCCACGTTATGGACAATTTCTCCACCTTTAGCGATTCGCTGATCAAACTTGAACTCAACAGCACCATTGCCCATCTAAATGGCTCAGTCGCCAATTTACAGACGATCTTAAGCAAAATTGATACTGCCAACGGAACACTCGGGCTTCTTGTCAATGATCCCAGATTGTATCAAAATCTAAATAGCACAAGCGAAAATATCAACCGTCTGCTCGTTGATTTACGCCTTAACCCGAAGCGATATGTCCATTTTTCAGCTTTTAATTTTGGAAGGGAAATTACAGTTTCTCCCTCAAATAACGACCAAATATCTGATAATATTACATTTAGAGTTCAAATTACTTCTTCAGGCGCCCCCATAAGCCTTGCATCACCTATGTTTAAAGGGATTGACGAGGTTTTTGAATTAAAAACGGGCGACCAATATTACTACACCACTGCCCCGGAATCGTCTTATGAAAAAATTTTATCGGTTTTAAAAAATGTCCAACTTGCTTTTCCAGAGGCATTTTTAAAATCTTACAACCAGGAAAAAGAAATAAATTTGAAAAATGCAATAAAAACTGTCAAAAAATAGTTTTTTTCGATTCTTTTTTATCTACTTTTAGGCCAATTGAGAGAGGAATTTTTTTGCTTTTCGACATCGTATCCGAAGTGTTCAATTCACAAAACCCTTGTCAGATTTTGTTTTCTACAACGTACTTTGAATCAAATGTTTGCAGTTATCGAAAAGTAACTAATTGAAAATAAAACAATTAATTTATTTTCAAAAAAATTTCAACCTTAATAATCTGAATTTTAAAACCATAGATATATGCAACATTTTAAGCAGTTTTTTTCTGATTAAATTATTACAATCTTTGCCTCCGATTTGTAAAAACATAGTTTAAAAATTTTAGCACCTAAGTCCTAAAATGAATAGAGATCACAATAATATTTGGGAAAATTGTCTGAGAATCATTAAAGACAATGTGCCATTCATAAGTTACAGAACTTGGTTTGAGCCGATTGTTCCGATTAAGCTGGACAACGATATTCTTACTATTCAAGTTCCAAGTCCGTTTTTTTACGAGTATTTGGAAGAACAGTACATTGACATCCTACGGAAAACATTAAGAAAAGAGCTTGGTGGGGGTGCCAAATTAGAGTACAGTGTTGTTGTTGATAACAACCACAGTGCCAATAATAAACCCTATACTATGAAATTGCCTACCAATCAGAACAATAATCTGAAAAATAGGCCGGTTACAGCATCAGCTTTTCATGATGACAGCACAATCAAGAATCCCTTTGTAATACCGGGAATTCAAAAATTGAATATTGATCCACAGCTTAAGCAAGACAACACATTCGATAACTTCATCGAAGGGGATTGTAACCGTCTTGCACGAAGTGCAAGCTACGCTGTCGCTCAAAAGCCTGGAGGAACAGCTTTCAATCCATTAATGCTTTACGGAAATTCCGGACTGGGAAAAACACACCTTGCCCAGGCAATCGGAATTGAAGTTAAGGAGCGATTCCCCGAAAAAATTGTTTTGTATGTAAACGCTAATAAATTCCAGACTCAGTTTTCGGAAGCAACCCGAAATAACAACCGCAATGACTTTCTTCATTTCTATCAGATGATTGATGTTTTAATCATTGATGATGTTCAGGAATTTGCAGGAAAAGAAAAAACACAAGAGACGTTTTTTCACATTTTTAATCACTTACATCAAACCGGAAAGCAGCTTATCCTTACCTCAGACAAACCACCTATCGAATTGAAAGGTCTTGAGCAAAGATTACTTTCCAGATTCAAATGGGGACTAACTGCAGATTTACAAGTTCCCGATTTCGAAACCAGGATGAATATTTTGCACAAGAAAATCTATAAAGATGGAATTGAAATTCCGTCAGAGGTTCTTGAGTATATTGCCTCACATATTAGCAGTAATGTACGTGAGCTTGAAGGAGCTTTGATTTCACTGCTTGCACAAGCAACCCTTAACAAGAAAGAAATCAACATAGATCTGGCTATTAAAATGATTAATAAGCTGGTGAAATGTTCGGTGCGCGAGATTACTATAGACTATATCACAAAAACCGTTTGCGATTATTTTAATCTTAATCCCGATTCGTTGGGAGTTAAGACCCGAAAGAGAGAAACTGTTCAGGCAAGACAAATCGCAATGTACTTCTCGAAAAGCATGACAAAATCATCTCTTGCCGCCATCGGGTCACAAATTGGAGGTAAAGATCATGCCACTGTTCTCCATGCCTGCCGGACAGTAGCCAATTTGAAAGATACCGATAAAAACTTCAAGGTTTATCTTGACGAAATAGAAACCAAACTAAAATATTAATATTGAATATGTTGAAGGCAGACTTAAAGGTCTGCTTTCTTTTTTTCCAGTTTATAATCCATTTTGTTAAATTACAAAATAGTATCATTTACACTTGATGGAAAACTCCGACACATACAAGACAATAGGAGCACAGAGCGGAGGCCTCTACAAAGAGAAAGGCAGCAGATTTATTGCTTACGCCTTTCCTGTTTCGAACGAACAACAAATAAAGGAGATCGTGGTGAAACTAAGAAAAGAACATCACAGTGCCCGACATCACTGTTATGCATGGAGGATTGGTTCTGAACTGGAATTATTTCGGGTTAACGATGACGGTGAACCCTCGGGTACCGCAGGACGACCAATATTAGGTCAGATAAAGCAAAATGAACTAACTGATATTCTGGTTGTGGTTGTTAGGTATTTCGGCGGTATTCTTTTGGGAACCAGTGGATTGACAAATGCATATAAACAAGCTGCTGCCAATGTATTAACCAATGCGATAATCGTTGAAAAAATTGTCGAATCAACAATTGAGGTAAATTTCGATTATCTGGTGATGAACGACTTCATGACTGTATTAAAAGAGTTTCAACTTGAAATGAAAGAGAGTAATTTTGATCTGATTTGCAAGGTAAAGATTTTGGCAAGAAAACAAATAACAAACATTGTTATGGAAAAGCTTGGAAAAATCAACAATCTGAACGCTTCATTAATTAACACATAATATTACACTTATGAGCAATAAGAGCCTGATTTCAATTACAGACTTCACAAAAGATGAGTACCTCAAAATTATGCGTCTGGCTGAAGATTTTGAGGCAAATCCGAATCAAAACTTACTGCATGGAAAAGTAATAGCAACTCTTTTCTTTGAGCCGTCAACTCGAACAAGATTAAGTTTCGAAACTGCCATTAACCGACTTGGCGGGAAGATTATTGGTTTTTCAGATTCCTCTTCATCCAGTGTTTCGAAGGGAGAAACATTGCATGATACCATCAGGATGGTTAGTAATTATGCCGATATGATTATTATGCGACATCCAATGGAAGGTAGTGCCAGATATGCCTCAGAAGTTTCAAGTGTACCGGTAATAAATGCCGGTGACGGTGCCAACCAACATCCTTCACAAACTTTGCTTGATATGTATTCAATAATCAAAACACAGGGAAGTCTCGATAACATCAATCTGTTTCTTGTGGGAGATTTAAAATACGGTCGCACAGTACACAGTTTACTTATGGCAATGCTACAGTTCGAAAATCCAATTTTCAATTTCATAGCACCACCTGAACTTTCTATGCCAAATGAGTATAAAATATATCTCACATCAAAAGGAATACGATATTTCGAACATTTGGAATTTACCGATATTATTAATGCAGCTGATATTATCTATATGACCCGAGTCCAAAAAGAGCGGTTTATTGATCCTGTTGAATATGAGAAAGTTAAAAATATTTATATTCTAAGAAATGAAATGCTTAAAAATACCAAGGAGAATATGAAAATCCTTCACCCACTTCCAAGAATCAACGAAATTCACACCGATGTTGATAGTAATCCCAAGGCTTATTACTTTACCCAGGCAAAAAACGGGGTATTCACAAGAATGGCAATTATTTCGCATTTATTGAACCTAAAATAATCATTCAAAAAAAATATCATGGAAAAGCTTCTGAAAGTGAGTGCAATAAAAGATGGCACTGTCATTGATCATATCCCAACAAAAGCACTTTTCAAAGTGATGAAGATCCTCCGACTTGAAGATTGCCGTCAAATGGTAACTTTTGGTAATAATCTGGATAGTAAAGCCATGGGAACCAAAGCAATTATCAAAATTGCCAATAGGTTTTTTGCCGATGAAGAGGTGAATAAAATTGCACTTGTTGCTCCACATGCCAAACTGAATACAATACGCGATTACGAAGTAGTGGAAAAAAAAGTAGTAGAAACGCCAAAAGAAATTAGAGGCATCGTCCGTTGTTTTAATCCGAAATGTATTACAAATGCCGAAAAAATTACTACTCGTTTCGAGGTTCTTTCAGACAAACCCATAGCGATGAAATGTTTCTATTGCGAAAAAATAACTATTGAAAATGAAATGGTTTTCTTTTGATTTTAGGCAACCTAAGACACAATTTTGAAAAATGAATACAGATTATTTTAAGCTTCTTCAAGAAATTGATTCCATTGTAACATCGGGAGCAACTCTGGGTGAAATATTACAAAACACGTGTAAATTATTAAAGACCAAGGTATATCACTACGATTGGGTTGGATTTTATATACTTGAAGAACGAACCTTAAATCTTGTTTTAGGGCCTTTCTACGGAAAACCTACAGAACATACCATTATACCGATTGGAAAAGGAGTTTGCGGACAAGTGGCAAAAAATAAAAAGCTTAAAACTGTTCAAAATGTTTGTCTCGAAAGTAACTATATCGCTTGCAGCATTGACGTTCAAAGCGAAATTGTAGTGCCGATTCTTAAGGATGGAAAATTCGTTGCCGAAATTGATATTGATTCTCACTCCGTTGCCCCATTTACCGTTGAAGACGAAAATTTTTTGACATCAGTTTGCCAAAAACTATCTGGATTATTCTAGTCTATCTAATCCTGTCAATTGATCTTACAAGTAACTCATCTTTAGCTATAGCCCTGATAGCCAGATAAATTAAAATTGCTGCTATTATTGGAAAGACAAGGTAAACTTTAAGAGAATAGACTCCTGATAAAACTTTCGCACTCGACCATACATAGTAAAAGATCAGACCACAAAAACCAAGAAGGATAAAAATATTAATCGTTGAAAGCCTCATCTGTAGTATTCGGTTTTTATACAAGAAGATTGTCGACAGGATAAGTATCAGACTTACAGCCCATAATATTATCAAAGGCAAACTGCTGTATATAATTTCTGTTTTTTGAATTCCCTCCATGTAAATACCTTTAATATCGAAACGATATATATTACTTTCTTTCCCTGCAATTTCGGCAAAAGGAACAAAAAAAAGGATACCGACAAGCATTTCGGCAATAAGTAAGTAAATTGTTTGAATTCTCTGTATCATTGCATTTAATTTTGTGCAAAAATACCAAAAAACAATTATTTTCAACCGTTTTTTGATATTTCCAAATTTTTCAATAGTTTTGATTGAAACTTCAATATAAAATGATGACAAAAAAAATAGCTTCTTCCGAATTAATTCTCAATCCAGACGGATCAATTTTTCATTTACATCTGAAACCTGGTCAGATAGCAAAAGATATTATTCTTGTGGGAGATCCAGGCAGAGTTGATATGATTGCCGATTTTTTTGATACTATTGAATTCAAGGTTCAAAACAGAGAATTTGTCACTGTTACAGGGCATTACAAAGGAAATAGGATTACAGTGCTTTCAACTGGAATTGGCACAGATAACATTGATATTGTGATTAATGAACTCGATGCACTTGTAAACATCGATCTTGAGACCCGAGAGATAAAGTCCGATAAAACCAGTTTGAACTTTATAAGAATAGGAACTTCCGGAGCACTTCAGGGAGATATTCCTGTTGATGCTTTTTTAGCATCGCGCAAAGCAATTGGATTCGATGGATTGATGAATTTCTACGCCAGACGAGAAGAAATTGCCGATCAGGACTTTGAAAATGCCTTCAAGACCTATACAAATTGGAATCCATTACTGGCATCACCGTATGTTGTAGATTGTGACATAGATCTATTTAATAAGATTACCGATTATGAGTTTATCTCCGGAATAACCATTTCAGCACCCGGATTTTATGGACCACAAGGGCGAGAATTACGTTTAAACATTGTTGACCAACAGATTAACGATAAAATTGAATCCTTCAGATTCAATGAGATGAAAATCACTAATTACGAAATGGAGTGTTCTGCAATTTATGGACTTAGCAAATTGCTTGGTCATCAATCACTCACGGTATGCATCATTATTGCAAACCGTATTAATCGTAATGCCAGTAGTGACTATAAAATAGTAATGAAGCGACTTGTAAAAAAAATTCTTGATAAATTGGCTCAATAAAAAAGGATGGAAGAAATTGTAAAAATAGATACCTTACTCACATTAATTGATGACCACGATGAAGAGGTTTACCTTGCAGTGAGGGACAAACTGCTCGAAACAGGATCTGATGTTTTGCCTGTTTTGGAACACGCCTTAGACTCGTCTGTAAATCTTCTTCAACACGATCGACTTGAACTGATAATTGATCAACTCAAACTAATAAAACTTGTTGACAAAACAGCTCATTGGGTTAACTCGGAAAATAAAGCTCTGCTGGATGGATGGATTTTAATAAGTACAATTCACCACTCAACAATAGTTCACGATAAGATTGAACTGCTTATTCGTAGAATTGTGCGCGATATCTGGCTCGAAATAAATGATTCCCTCACTTCACTTGAAAAAGTATCTGTTATCAATCATGTCTTTTACGAATTGTACCATTTTGAGTTAAACACACCAGACATTTATGCTCCGGAAAACTGTCTGATAAATAACTTATTAGTTTCCAGAAAAGGAAATCTCATTTCGCTTACCGCATTATATTCTATTATTGCTCAAAGGTTAAATCTTCCGATATTTCCCTTAGGAATTGGACGATACCTTATACTGGGTTACTATGAACCGCGGCTTTCGAGAGAAATTTACGGCGAAAAAGCAGAACCCTTTTTATTTTATATTAATATGGAACATAAAGGAGCATTAATCGGTGCCAAAGAGTTGGAGTATGTTGTACATGAAAACAGAGAAAGCATTGCGAATGCAAAGGTTTTGAGTGAAGGAACAATGATAAAAAAACTTTTGCTTTTCCTAAAGTATTGCTACAAATCGAGAGGCGATGAGGATAAGACTAATCGTACAAATAAAGTTTTGGAGAAACTTCGAAAATATTAAAAAAGGGGCGTTTAGCCCCTTTTTATATTTGAAAAGAATATGTTATTTTATTTGGCGTAACTGACAGCTCTTGTTTCGCGAATAACTGTTATTTTAACCTGGCCCGGATAAGTCATCTCATCCTGAATTTTTTTTGCAATATCATAAGAGAGGTTTTCAGCCTCAATATCAGTCATTTTATCACTTCCAACAATTACCCGGAGTTCACGTCCGGCCTGAATTGCATAAGTTTTTGTAACACCAGGATAAGAAAGTGCCATATTTTCCAAGTCATTTAACCGTTTGATGTACGATTCAACAGCTTCTCGCCTTGCACCTGGACGAGCTCCCGAAATAGCATCACAAGCCTGCACAATAGGAGCAAGCAGACTATCCATCTCAACTTCATCATGGTGAGAACCAATAGCGTTACATATATCAGGCTTTTCCTTAAATTTTTCGGCAAGCTTCATACCCAGAATTGCATGTGGCAATTCCGGTTCATCATCGGGAACTTTACCAATATCGTGAAGAAGTCCGGCACGTTTGGCTCGTTTAGGATTTAATCCGAGCTCTGCAGCCATAATAGAACAAAGATTAGCTGTCTCACGGGAGTGTTGTAACAAATTCTGCCCATAAGAAGAGCGATACTTCATTTTCCCGATAAGACGAATCAGTTCAGGGTGCAATCCGTGAACCCCAAGATCGATTGTTGTCCGCTTTCCAGTTTCAATAATCTCTTCTTCAACCTGTTTTTTCACTTTATTGACAACCTCTTCGATGCGTGCCGGATGAATTCTGCCATCGGTAACAAGTTGATGAAGAGCAAGTCTGGCTATTTCGCGCCTTACCGGGTCAAATGCCGAAAGTACAATTGCTTCGGGTGTATCATCAACAATAATTTCAACTCCCGTTGCTGCCTCAAGTGCTCTGATATTTCGGCCTTCACGTCCAATAATCCTTCCTTTTATCTCATCGCTTTCGATATGAAAAACGGTTACTGAATTTTCGATAGCTGTTTCGGAAGCAACACGCTGAATTGACTTGACAATAATTTTCTTAGCCTCCTTGTTTGCAGTCATTTTTGCCTCATCCATTATCTCCTGAATGAACGACATTGCCTCTGTTTTTGCCTCATTTTTCAGTGAATCAACAAGTTGTGCTTTAGCCTCATCTGCTGAAATTCCTGATAAGGCTTCGAGTTGCTGAACCTGTTGTTTGTGAAGTTTGAGCATCTCTTCTTCTTTTTGTTCTACTAATTCAAGTTGAACATTCAGGTTCTCACGAATAGTAACAATATCTCTTTCGGAATTTTCCAAATCTTTGATATTGCGTTGCAACTCCTCTTTCCTCTGAAGAAAAATTGCCTCCTTTTGCTTCAGTTTATTTTCAGCTCCTGAAATCCGAAGGTTACGCTCATTAATGTAGCTTTCGTGTTCAGATTTTAACTGAATAAACTTCTCTTTTGCCTGGAGCATTTTTTTCTCCTTGAGCATTTCAGCCTGCACCTCAGCATCGGCAAGCATTTTTTGTTTGTTCTTCGACAGCACCTTATCCCACAGAAAATAGGAAGCTGTACTTCCTATAAGCAGTGTAACAATGCCCGTGATGATCGTTATTTCCATTCGTAAAATACAATTAAAGGTTTAACAAAAAAATACCGCACTCAAATTACTCTGATCAGGTCAAACTGAACATCCGGAATAATTAAAAATGCGGGTCTATTAGAATTCAAAAACTATTTTTCCTTTTCAAGAAACTCTGCCAGAAAATCATTCATCACTTCCAATTCATCAATTAAGGGCGAACTATCAATACGCTTTTCGGTATCTGCCTTTTGAATTACAAACTGCAATGTTGCCATCGCAAGACAATCCTGTAAGTCTTTGGTAGGATACTTTTGCTTATATTGAACAACCTTTTCGTTGATAATTTTCGCTGCCTTACGAATACCTTCCTCCTCTTTGCGATCGACTTTCAAAGGATACGAACGGTCGGCTATATTGACATTTATCGAAAGTTTATCATCCATAGCATTTTGTATTACTTATTTAACAGAGCAATACATTTGTCTATTTCCCGCACTATTCTGTTTATCTTCAATTTCGCTTCGTGCGAATCATCATCCGCACCAAGCAACGACTTCGCAAACTTTAGCTCTTCCTGTTTTTTGATAAGTTCCTCATTTTGAAAAGTGAGTAATCTTACCTGCTCTTTCAGTTGTGACTGTTCCTCGATGAAAATCTGCTTCTCCTTTTTCATCCGTAAATGAAGCTCGATTAGCTTATCGAGCTTACTTTTGAACTCCACCAACAAAACAGTTTCACGCTCTGTCATACGAATTGTTTACAGAGACAAAGTTAATATTTTAATCATATTGAAATACTAATCTCATCAATTAATTGTTCAACAAAGTTTTTAAAAGTTTACTAATTTAGCAAATTCATCGAAAATGATCAATAATGAGAGTTGTTTTACCGTTTTTTCTGCTATTATTATGTTTTATTAATGAGCTAAATGCTCAAAAAAACACTGATAATGATTCATTTACAAGTCCTTTAAAGCCACCTTTTTTATTTTCAGGAAATTTTGGAGAATTAAGACAATCCCACTTCCATTCGGGACTTGATTACCGCACACAAGGAAGAACAGGGCTACCTGTATTTGCAGTGAAAGAAGGATATATTTCCAGAATTGGCATATCACCTTCGGGATATGGCAACGCCTTGTATATGAATCATCCTGACGGTATTACATCAGTTTACGGCCATCTTGAAAGGTTTAGTGATAAATTACAGGATTATATTAAAGAAAAGCAATATGGCCGTGAAAGTTTTTCAATCAATATTAACCTTTCGAAAGACGAATTCAATTTTGAACAAGGTGAAATCATTGCATGGTCAGGCAATTCAGGCAGCTCCGGCGGCCCGCATCTTCATTTCGAAATCAGAGATACAAGATCTGAAAGAGTCTATAATCCAATATTTTATAATTCTGGAATAAAAGACAATAGTCCTCCTAAAATTATAGCAATCTATGTATATCCATTAACAACAAACAGTAATGTAGGTGAGAATCACACTAAAAAAAGACTTGAAACTGTTTCCGTTCCTGATGGCTACCGATTGAAAAATAACCAACCAATTCAACTTTATGGTAAAATAGGCTTCGGTATTCAGTCTGATGATTATTTCAGTGGCATAGGATTAAAATGTGGTATTTATTCAGCAACTTTATTTTGCGACGGGAAAAAGGTTTTCGGCTTTAAAATGGACAATTTTTCATTTGAAGATTCGCGATTTGCCAATTCTCAGTCCGATTACGAAGAATACATTCTGTCACATCGCTGGATTCAGAGGTTGTTCAAGCAACCAGGAAATGATCTCGACATTTATGAACCTGCTGATATGAACGGAATTTTAAACCTTGATGATGGAAAAGGACATGAATTCGAAATTATTGTTTGCGACGCACTCGGTAACAAAACCAGTTTGAAATTCAGAACATCAAGCAAAAAGTCACAATCACAGTCTAAAAAACAGGATTTCACAAAAGAATTTTTTTTCGGGCAATCTAATGTTTTTGAGAACGACAAAATTAAAATTGATTTACCCAAAGGAGCATTATATGATAATTTAGACTTCGTTTGGAAATCCTCCCCTAAACTATCAGGCTGTTTTTCAGAAATTCAACAAGTACATTCAAGACTTACTCCTCTACAAAAGCCCTACTCGCTTGCGATAAAATGTGATGGTTTACCAGAAGAATTAAGAGACAAAGCTTTAATTGTATCAGTTGCCCCAACTACCGGTCAAAAGTCTTCTATCGGCGGTGAATATTCGGCAGGATGGGTTACGGTGAAAACTAGTATCTTCGGAAGTTTTGCAGTTGTTGTTGATAAAACGCCACCTGTGATTACACCTCTAAGCATCAAAGATAAAAAAACTCTCACCGATAACAAGAAAGTGCAGTTTAGAATTACGGACGATCTTTCAGGAATAAAATCGTATCGTGGCGAAATTGACGGAATTTGGGTACTTTTTGAATACGATGCAAAATCACAATTGATCAATTATACTTTTGATAAAAACAGAATGGCTTTTGGGAAATCACATCTTTTAAGATTAGTAGTTACAGATAACAAGGAAAATAAAACAGAATATAAAGCAATTATATACAAATGAACATATTAGCTATTGGTGTTATGTCTGGTACATCGCTTGACGGAATTGATATTGCACTTTGCCGATTTTCATATTCCGAAAACGTGTGGAGGTATGAAATAATTGAAGCACAAACGTTTGAATATACGCCTATCTGGATTGAAAAAATAACAGATGCACCTCACCTGAAGGCAGATGAGTTTTTGATCTTGAATAACGAATATGGCCGATATACAGGTGAACTCATAAATGATTTTCTCCGTGGTCAAGAAATACCACAATTAATTGCTTCTCATGGCCACACGATTTTTCACCAGCCAGACAAAAAATTCACATTTCAACTGGGTAACGGTGCCTCAATTGCCGCAACAACCCAAATTACGACTGTCAGCGATTTCAGAAATTTTGATGTTGCACTGGGAGGACAAGGTGCTCCTCTCGTCCCCATTGGTGACCAACTTCTATTCCCAGAATTCGACTTCTGCCTTAATATCGGTGGATTTGCAAATATTTCGTATAAACAAGATGACGTGCGAATCGCTTTTGATCTTGCTCCGGCAAATATTATTCTAAATGAGCTTGCCCGGCAAAAAGGATTTGCTTTTGATAAAGATGGCAATTTGGGGTCTTTAGGTACAATAAACAATTCTTTACTCAATAAATTGAATAATCTGGATTTCTATAAACAGAAAAAACCTAAATCACTTGGTCGAGAATGGGTTGATAATCACATTATCCCCTTACTAACGACCTCAGCTCTCACCATTGAGGATCAAGCTGCCACACTTTATGAACATATCTCGTTTCAGATTTCAAAAGTAATTGGTAATTCAGGAAAACTACTGGCAACAGGAGGCGGATCTAAAAATCGGTTCCTAATTGATAAATTGAAACAAAAAACATCGTGCCAGATCATTCTGCCAGATGAAAAACTCATTGACTTCAAAGAAGCTCTCATTTTCGCATTACTGGGAGTGCTTTCATTTAATGGACAGATCAATGTTTATTCATCAGTTACAGGTTCATTGCAGGATCACTCAGGAGGAGTCATCCATAAAATTAAGAATTAATGATAAAACTCATTAAAAAAAATATAATCCTTTTGTCTAAAAAGTGATAGATACTACAATTTTTCTATTTTTGTCAAAACTGTATTAATACGATTTTCAATGTTAAAAACGAAACATTTATTCATCATTCTTTTATTAGTTGTACTACAAATTATTCAATCTTATGGCTGCACCAATTTTTTGATTTCAAGAGGTGCTACTAAAGATGGTTCAACCATGATCACGTATTCAGCTGATTCACACACCCTTTACGGAGAACTTTATTTCTGGCCTTCTGCCGACTATCCCGAAGGTGCTTTCCTTGACGTTTATGAATGGGATACCGGAAAGTACCTCGGTAAGATTCCACAGGTTAAACACACCTATCAGGTAACGGGAAACATGAACGAGAATCAGGTTTCTATCGGTGAGACAACTTATGGCGGAAGAAAAGAACTTGCATCACAAAAAGATGCCATAGTTGATTATGGCAGTTTGATTTACATTGCTTTACAACGATCAAGGACTGCACGTGAGGCGATTACAATCATGACCGATCTGGTAAAAAATTACGGGTATGCTTCGAGCGGCGAATCATTTTCGCTTTCCGATCCCAACGAAGTCTGGATTATGGAAATGATTGGCAAAGGAGAAGGACAAAAAGGAGCAGTTTGGGTAGCAATGCGGATTCCTGATGGCTATATTTCTGGTCATGCCAATCAAGCCAGAATTACTCGTTTTCCATTAAATGATACAAAAAATTGTCTTTATTCTACAGATGTAATTTCATTTGCCCGCGAAAAAGGTTGGTTCGAAGGGAAAAATAACGATTTTAGCTTTTCCGACACTTATGCTCCGGTTGATTTCAGTGGAGCCCGTTTTTGTGAAGCCCGTGTTTGGTCAGGTTTTAATAAAGTGAATAAACAGATGGGGCAGTACGAAAAATATGCAATGGGAATAGTAACTTATGGAGAAAATAAGTATGCTACTAATCGGATGCCGCTCTGGATAAAACCCGATTCACTGCTTTCTGTCAAAGATGTAATGAATATGATGCGTGACCATTACGAAGGAACGGCTCTTGATATGACAAAAGACCTTGGTACAGGCCCTTACGGAGCACCATACCGCTGGCGTCCGATGCTTTGGAAGGTTGATTCGGTTTCGTATGTTCACGAACGTGCTATTTCAACACAGCAAACAGGGTTTTCTTTTGTTGCGCAAAGCAGGCAAAACCTACCAAACCCGATAGGTGGAATACTTTGGTTCGGTCTCGATGATACTTACATGACCTGCTATATGCCTATTTATTGTGGCATAAAACAAGTTCCTAATTCGTTAAAAGTCGGTGAAGGTGATATGCTTACTTGGTCCGACAATTCAGCATTTTGGGTTTTTAATCAAGTCTCAAACCTCTGCTACTCAAGGTATAGTGATATGATTATTGACCTTCAAAAGGTTCAATCGCAACTTGAAAATAAATATTTCAGCTTTACGCCTGTCGTAGATCAGGCAGCCTTGACTTTGTGGAACAACGGAGATAAAGATCTTGCCTGTCAGTTTCTGACAGAATATTCTGTAAATCAAGTTGAAAGTGCTGTAAAAAGGTGGAGAGAACTGGGACATTATCTTCTTGTAAAATACAAGGACGGAAATATAATGATAGAGAAAAACGGACAATTCGAAAGAAATGAATCTGGGAAATTGCCCGTTTCACCACTACACCCTGCATATCCTGACTGGTGGTATCGCAAAATCATTGAAAACAATAAAGAACATTTCAAAGCAATTGAATAATCGCGAACTTAATAATCTCTTTCAATTAGTAAAAAGCCCGATGGATTTCTGAAATCCATCGGGTTTGTGGTTAAAAAATATTACAATGAAAATTAACGTATTTACAGGAATTCTACCAATTGTTGTTATTTTATTAAATATCAACGTAATATCATTTGCAAAAGACAAAGAAGCGCCCTATTTGAGAAATGGAATCTCGTTTTCTATTAGTGAAAATTGGAGGGTAATTGCCAATGATTCAGTTGGAGATAATGCCTACTACTTTTCGGCAGAAAGAACAGGCAAAAAAGCAACAGGTTTGATCACGGTTAATTGGATTAATAAAGTTGAAAGCACTCAGAAAACGATAATGCTTCATCAACAAAGTATGAAAACTGCAAATATTTTCCGCAATCCGGGAATCGAATTTTCATCAACAATTCAGGAAAACTTCGCAGGATTTAAGTGCGAAAGCTGCCGTTATACCACAATTGTAAAAGAACAAAAACTCGATGGTTTCATTTATTGCCTTAATTTTTCACAAAAGACAGTTACTATTATTTTCCAAACTGGACTTAACGATCAAAAGATCAATGTTAAAGCATTTAATTTATTCAGACAAACCTTTAATTGCAGGGAGTGATTGAAAAAATATTCACTGACTACAATCTTCATAAAATGATTTGGAAATCAGTTCAGAATTACTTAATATTACAATATCAATTCAACACAGTTTTGGCGGACTCTTTTTCAAAAACGAGAGCTATTTTTCGTTATTTGGGATTGAATGGGCGAAGCTGTAAAAGGGGTTAAGAATGAACGAATTATTGTAACTATTTTTAATTTTTCAACAAAAAAAATAAAATATTAAAACGAATACAATTCAAAATATTAAAACTAATGAGGCACAAGATTTTAATTATAGATGATGAAAAGAGTATCAGACTACTACTTGCGAATTTTCTTTCAAAAAATTATGATGTAGTAAGTAAAAGTGATGGAATTGAAGCACTCGAATGGATGGAAGGCAACCTCCCAGATCTGATTATATGTGACTTACAAATGCCAAACATGGATGGATATGTATTTGTAGAAAAAGTACGTCAAAGAGGATATACAAAACATACGCCTGTAATAATGTTATCGGGAGTTGAAAGTAGTAAAGAGCGTATTAAGTGTTACAGACTTGGTGCTCAGGATTTTTTAGCCAAACCATTCAATCCGGAAGAATTAGGAGAATTAATTAATAAAAATCTCTTTCCGGTTCATTACGCATTGAAATGGTAACAATTAGAGCTGAGAATAACTTTCAAACTCATTAATATCAGTATGTTGTATCAACAATTAATATGGAAAATTTATTAACAATTCTTTACATTGGCCGTTCTTCAGACGATATTACTGAACTGCGGGCTCATGCCGATGTTTCAGTCATACACAAATCAAACGCACTTGAGGCGATAAACTACCTCAAATCGGATAACAAACCTGATGCTGTTTTGTCGGAGATGTATTTGTCAGGTGGTGGTGGTCTGGAAATGCATAAATGGATTCGCGAAAGACCTGAATTCGATCGCGTGGCCTTTTTACTGTTATCCTACGAATTTAAGGAAGAGTTATTTAAAACAGCTTTTAATTCCCGGATTGACGATTTTTTTGTTCTTCCTTTACCACCTTCAGAAAAAATCGTTGGACGAATACAGTTTTTAGTAGAATTCAGAAATAAGTATTCGCTATCAACATATATAAATACTGATTTTCAAGATGTCAGATATATAATGCCTGCCTCAAAGCGATTTTTCGATTTGTTTGTTGCCATTTCTGCATTAATCGCTCTCTCACCGATTTTATTGCTTATTGTCTTGGCTATCAGACTAGAATCAAAAGGAAAGGTATATTACATTTCAAAAAGAGTCGGACGCGAACCATTCGATTTTTACAAATTGCGATCCATGCGTGTTGGAGCCGATGCTGAGCTAAATAAACTTGCAAAGGATAAAAATCAATACGCAACAGCTTCGCAGCAATCCGAAATCGACTTTTCGAGGCCTTGCCCGGTTTGCGCCAGATTAACAGACGAGAAAAGTTGTTCTCCTATCCTTCATATCGGCCCTCACAAAATTTGTGATTACTGGTACAACACACAAAAGAGAGAAGTTGCAAAAACAAAATCTGCATTTATTAAAATATCTGATGACCCTCGTATCACCAAAGTTGGAAAATTTATTCGCAATACAAGTATTGACGAACTTCCTCAACTAATCAATGTAATCAAGGGAGATATGTCAATTGTTGGTAATCGCCCGCTTCCTGTTTACGAAGCTGAATTAATAACAAGGGGATTATTGTCAAAAAGATTTCTTGCGCCTGCAGGAATTACGGGATTATGGCAAGTTGAATTACGTGGCAAAGGGGGAGTAATGTCGGAAGAAGAGAGGATGCGGTTGGATAATGAATATGCAGACCATTTCATCGGAAATAACTACTCATTCTGGTATGATCTTAAATTAATTTTAAGAACTGTTCCTGCACTTTTTCAGAAGGACACTGTTTGATTATGTTTTTTTAATAGTAACTAATGTAAAAAAATTCAGGTGAAGCTCAGTTTTCATATTCTAATCGTAGTAATTACACTGATTATTATTCGATTGTCTGCCTCGGCTCAAGTGGGCAAAGAGCTTGATTTAATAAATGATAACATTGAATCATTGCTTCCTCCACTCGAAACAATCATAGATTCTGCAATTGCAAATAACCCTTATGTAAAATTTAGAGACTTGCAAATTCGCATCAACGAATATAAGTTAAAAGCTGACCGCAAGCTGTGGACAAGGAATCTAGGAATTCAGACAGATGCCCGGTTTGGAACTTTCGATAACTTTTCGTTAAATACCTCCGAAGGCCAAACGCCATATTTAATAGCAACACGAAGCAATCAGTTTAATTATGGTGTCGGAGCATACTTAAAACTCCCTCTTTTCGATTTAGTAAACCGAAAAAACCAGATAAGATCAACTAAAGCTGAAATAGAACAAGCACAGAGTTATTCACAGGTTCAACGTAACGAAGTTCGTCTTATGGTATTAAAGCAATATAACGATTTGATAGTCAAACAAAAAGTTTTAAAAATCAAATCAAAGTATGCCGAGACATCAAAACTTAATATGGTAATGGTTGAAAAGGAATTTACCAATGGCTCAACATCTGTAAATGAATACTCCCGTATCACTCAAATCTATTTTGCAGCTGAATCAGACTTTGAAAGTTCACGTATGGATCTGCTTAATGCCTATATGATTTTGGAAGAAATAGTTGGTATTAGGTTTAACCTTGGGCAAAAAAAATGATTACTTATGGAAATTATTGACTTATTACGTCTGGTACGCAAACATCTGGTACTACTCTTGTTAATACCCATAGCATTAGCTTCATTAGTAACATATTTTACCAGAACACCTACATATGTTTATTCCTCTGAGACCACACTTTTTACCGGAATTGCATCAGGATCAAGCGTGGAAATGGATAAAACATTTAGTTATTTTGCAAACAATACTGCATTTGATAATCTGATAAATGTAATTAAATCGCGTGAAACGCAACAAGAAGTTGCTGTTCGATTGTTAGCCCAACATCTGATGTTCTCCAAACCCGACCCACGTTATATTTCAAAAAAATCATTCGATGATTTAAGGAAAATTACACCTGACTATATTTTTTCGTTGGTTATGAACTCACCTGAACAAACTGCTAGTTCAGACAATATAACAAATCCAAACAGAAGTAGCGATACAACCCAAATCAACGCAAAGCAAAACATTGAATATCAACAACATACTGTAAAGGAAAAGGAAACACTTTTCTCTATATCCCGACTATACAGATTATCAGTTGAACAAATAAAAGAATTGAACGGACTCCAAACTAATGATATATCTAAAGGACAAACTCTTCGGATTGGTAAACAAGGCGTTGACAATTCTTCAAAAGAAATCACCTCTCCCACAAGCGAGGAGAATGATAGTACTGCCACCACCTTTTCCTTTTCCAATCTCGACACTTCTCCTCAGAATTACTTAGTACTTCCCCCTTCAATCAATCCGGAAGCTTATGAGCAAACAGTAAAAAATCTGGAAGCCTATATGGCAAGCAGTGACACTAACTTTATTTATAAACTACTCTATTTCAGTCATCCACACTATTCAATAAAAGCAATATCCTCTATAAGTGCATTACGTATCGGGAATAGCGATTTAGTTAAATTAAAATTCGAATCAGACGAACCAGGTATTTGCCGTCAAACGTTAGCCCTTGTAACTGAAGTTTGTATTAAAAATTATAAATTGATAAAAGAAAACCGGTCAGATGCTGTTGTGAAATATTTCGAATACCAACTTAGACAAGCTTCAACAAAACTTAAAATTGGAGAAGACAAACTATTGAAATTCAATGAAGACCATAATATCATTAACTATTATGAGCAAAGTAAAGCAGTTGCAATTATCAAGGAAGATCTCGATGTTGAGTATAATAACAAACGAATCAAGCTTGCAGGAATCAAGGCTGCAATTAATCGTATAGAAGAAAAATTAGGAAGTCAAAGGAAAATTCAGCTCAAGAGTGCAGGAATTATTGAGAAACGTAACCAACTTAGTGAAATCAATACTAAAATTGCTACCTCCGAAATCATTGGTTTTGGGAAAACCCCAAACGACGAACAACTCATCAACCTGAAAATGACTTCCGAAAAACTCAAAGAGGAAATCCGAAGCAGTATTAATGATCTTTATAGCTATGGTAACTCAACAGAAGGACTGCCTGTCAGCATTTTACTAAATGATTGGATCGCCAATGTAATTGAATATGAAAGCATAAAAGCAGGACTCGATGTGCTTGCGGAACGGATTAAAGAGTTTCAGAAACAATATTCAATTTATGCACCTGCTGGAGCAAACATAAAAAGAATAGAACGTGAAATATCAGTTTCCGAACAGGAATTTCTGGAAATATTACATGGTTTAAATCAAGCAAAACTTAAAATGCAGGATGCTGAACTATCTTCAACAATAAAGGCCGTTGATCCGCCTTTTTATCCTTTATCTCCCAATCCGACCAAACGCAGTATGCTTATTATAGCAGCAGCCTTTGTTGGTTTTATTCTCGTTCTCACTACTATTCTGGCTACCGAATATTTTGATGATACTCTCAAAAATAGTGAAAGAGCCTCAAAAAATGTAAATCTGAAAACCATTGGCATATTTCCGAAAATTTTTCTCAAAACCGGAACTCTTAATTTCCTCTTCGTAGCAAACAGGCTTCTTGAAATAATTATACAACAGATTGATTTACTGACCAGTTCAAAAGCTGATTTGAATGAACCACGTATAATATTGTTTTTAAGCTCATTAAATACCGAAGGTAAGTCCGTTATAGCTGGTAATATTGCAAGAAAACTAAAAAAACAAGGGAAAAAAGTTCTTTTCCTGAATTTTTCACGTGAATCGCTCCGCCAGACTGAAGCCAATCAGATCGGTTACAAACCTAAACCACCTAAAGCACCATCCTCTGGTTTCAGTCTGATACACAAACGTATCCTGTTTATCAGTTGGATGCTGGGGTATGGAGATAACCGTATCGACACTTCCAGTCAGTTCCTTAAAAAACAAGATGAGTATCTTGATAATAGTGAATATGCTCTTTACCAATTTGATGATAGTTATTTTTCTGCATCCAACTACAAAAATCTGATAGAAGAAAACTATTTATTATCAAGAGAAAAACCAAATTATGTATTAATAGAACTTCCTTCCATTCTATATTATTCATTCCCAACCCAACTGATAGCCTCTGCCGATCTTGCAATCTTGGTATGCAGGGCAAACCGCATCTGGTCAAATGCAGATAAAGGTGCATTAGATATAGTAAAGAAAAAAACCTCTCAAGAACCAGTGATTATTTTAAATGGTGTTGAATTACAGGCCATTGAATCTGTATTGGGCGATTTACCAAAAAAACGTATATGGTTACGCAGGATTGCTAAAAAAATAATTCGCTTGCAATTTTATTCACGTTATGAAACATAGAAATAATAAAAGGAATAAGTTCATTAATATAATACAGTTCACAATTACCAATACATACATTATCAGTTATTTATCTGATGCAAGGTATTTTAAATCCATTTGATCAATATACCGGTTCCGACCGCATTCAATCACCTCTCTTTGTGATTTTGCTTTCTTGTGTTGTTGCCTTTATAGGCTTCACAATAAGCAAGATGGGATTGATTGTAATCATAGTATTCATTGCTCTGCCCATAATTTTTGTGTATTTATATATATTATTTGATCAACCGATTGTTGGCCTCTACACTGCAATTTCTTTGGGATTTTTATTGCTTGGATTTGGCAGATATGTAAAAGATGTACCTATTGGCCTTGCAATGGACGGAATTCTGTTATTAACATATATTGCCCTAATTTTCAAAAAATTTAAGGAAAAAGTTGATTGGACACCAGCCAAAAAGCTTATCACTTTATTAACTGCACTATGGTTCGGCTATGCCATATTTCAGTTGGTGAATCCCGAAGCAAAAAGTGCCGAAGCATGGTTTTCCGGCAGAGGAAACGGATTTTACCCACTGTTGTTTGTTACACTAACTTTATTATTTTTAGATACAAACCGAAAATTAGATCTTTTTTTCTATTTGTGGGGAATATTTTCATTGTTTGTTACTTTTAAGGGACTTATTCAGATGACTTTAGGACTTGATCCGTGGGAGAAAGTCTGGTTAAGTGAGCCTGGCAATTTATCAACTCATGTATTGTTCGGAAAGCTAAGGATTTTTTCAATTTTGAGTGATGCAGGCCAGTTTGGTGCCAATCAGGCATATTCAGCTGTGGTTGCCAGCATTCTTTCAATGGTTGAAAAAGATCGTCTTAAAAAAATCTTCTTTATTGCAGTCGCAATCTTTGGATTTTACGGAATGATCATTTCCGGAACCAGAGGTGCAATAAGTATTCCTCTTACTGGTTTTATGGCTTTTTTTGTTCTGAGAAAAAACCTTACTGTAATGGTTTCCGGATTTTTTCTCCTGTTAATGGTTTTTGTATTCTTCAAATTCACCAACATTGGCCAAAGTAACCCAACAATTGGAAGAATGAGGTCTGCATTTGACCCCAATAATGCCTCTTTACAGGTTCGACTCGAAAATCAGAAAAAGCTGAAAGTATATCTTGCCTCACGCCCTTTTGGCGGCGGAATCGGGCATGCGGGCGGAAAAGCCAAACGCTATCTGCCGAATGCTTTTTTGTCGAATGTAGCCACTGACAGCTGGTATGTGATGATTTGGGCTGAGCAAGGTGTTGTAGGGTTAATGCTACATTTGTTTATCCTTTTTTACACTATCAGTACTGCATCCTTTCAAGTCATGTTCAGAATACGTGATCCGATATTGAAAATCAAAATATCTGCCCTGATTGCCGGAATGTTTGGCGTAATGGTAGCTTCTTATGGTAATGCAGTATTGGGCCAAATGCCTACTGGAATGCTTATATATACCGGAATGGCTTTAATGCTAAATACTAAGATATTAGATACCCCTGATTCTGAAAGTGTTAGTAAAACTGTTCCATAATCTTTGAAATAAATTATTGAATATTAATCAAATGAATATTAATTACTCGCAATACCGATGAAAATCAATCAATTAAAAGCCGGTGCAATTTTATCATATTTAGTTTTGGCATTGAGCAATCTGGTTGGGTTACTTTATACACCATATATGCTCCGTATGATGGGACAAAGCGAATATGGTTTATACTCATTAGTTGCCTCAGTTATTGCCTATCTTACTATTCTTGATTTGGGTTTTGGGAACGCTATTATAAGATATACCGCAAAATTCAGAGCAGAAGGTAAGACCGAACAGCAATACTCAATGTTCGGAATGTTCATTGTACTTTATTCAATTATCGGAATTATTACCTTCATTGCTGGGATGGCATTGTATTTCAATGTCGAAACAATATTCGGAAATGCCATGTCGGCTGATGAGTTGCATAAAGCTCATACCCTGATGTTGCTGATGATATTTAATCTTGCCTTTACATTCCCGTTTAGCCTATTTGGTTCCATAATTACAGCTTATGAAGATTTTATTTTTCAAAAAATCATTCAAATTGTCCGGATTATTCTCAACACAGCAATCATGATTTTGTTGCTTGAGTATGGTTATCGGGCTATTGGCATGGTAGTTCTTATTACCATTTTCAACATATCAACTCAACTGATTAATTTTTGGTATTGTAAATATAAAATTAAAATCAAGATATATTTTGGCAAGTTTCAATGGAGCTTTTTGAAGGAAGTTGCCGCCTATTCATTCTATATTTTTTTAGGTGCGATTATAGACAGAATCTATTGGAGTAGCGGACAGCTCGTACTTGGTGCCTTTGTAGGAACTGCTGCTGTTGCTGTTTTTGCCGTAGGAATACAA
>CAILKW010000194.1 GCA_903834845.1 uncultured Bacteroidia bacterium
AAAGGGTAAGCATGCGGCCTGGTCCATATTGTTTAATAATTATTTGCCTCGTACCTTTGTTTATAATATTCAAAAATGATTGCGCGAATAACATCATAATATGTTGGTTCGATTATGGACATTAAGCATAGTTGCCTGTCTAAATATTCGATATAAAACTTTAGGGAGTACTTACCAAAGAAACCGGAGTTGAAAAGTGATATACTTGTCAGTTTGCCACCTATTCTCAAAAACCAATAAACCTTTCCTCCTGATCTTTACACTCCTTTTTACCAACACATTATCTACAATATTCCGGGTGCAAATATTTTTTCAAAAGTCAGTCTTTATTCATAAATATATTGTATTTCAGTTTTTTATTCTTTCCTTTGTTCTGTAATAGAAAAAATATGAGGTCAACTTATGTTTACGGAAACGAATTTTGGGATTTTTATTACGAACAAAAGTCTGAAGTTCAAGATAAAATTGATTGGGTTATTGGTTTAATCAGGTCATTAAGAATGGTTCCAGAAAAATTTCTCAAACATCTTGAAGGAACTGATGGACTTTATGAGATAAGAATCAAGGTAGGTAGCGATGTATATCGGGTTTTCTGTTTCTTCAATGAAGGGAATTTGGTAATTCTCCTCAATGGGTTTCAAAAGAAAACTGACAAAACCCTAAAAAATGAAATTGACAAAGCAGAACGATTAAAAAAGAAATATTATGAAGATCAATCAAGAAAATAATCTTGTTTCCTGGGACGACCACTTGGACAAAAAATACGGGAAATCAGGAACTCCATCAAGAGAGAAATACGAAGAAGAATTTGAGAATTTCAAAATTGGAGTACTTATTCAGGAGGCCAGGAAACAGCAGAACCTGACTCAAGAAGAGCTGGCATTAAAATGTGGAACAACAAAGAACTATATTTCGAGGATTGAGAACAATGCCAGTGATATTCGCCTCTCAACTCTTATGAGAATCATTCGCGAGGGACTTGGAGGTCATCTTAAATTAAGTCTTGAACTTTGATAAAAATAGCTCGGAGGCATAACAACAGCTACGCGCAAGCCGGGTTAAGAAGTGCGTCAAAAAAGAAAGCAATAGAATTAAATACTGCATTGAAGAAAATAGTAATAACAATCCGGCCTTCGAGTGGCTGCAAGCGTTCAAACCAATGAACAATTGCTTCTCAAGCTATCCGGGTTATTTTAAATACCGATAAGGTCGTTCGCCTGAATTATAATACCACACAAACCTTTGCCTACTTTTTTTTGTTGGTAAATCTAAAATAGGAGATAAAAACAAGAGCAAGAGAGGGTTACCTATCCCGATAAAACGCTCCATGGATCTGTAAACACCACTTACACAATTTTGAGAAATAGCGGATAGCGTTTATTCTTTATTAAAACTAAAGGTTCCTTTATCTGATTTCAAATCTGTCCAACTACCTGATATTACATTATTTGAGTAAGTAGCGTCATACTCGCAGTCCAAGAAGGCACTCCCTTGTTTGATATATCCGACTTCTTTAAAAGTCAAACGGGTACCAATGAGTTTACCAACAATCTTATGTATCGCACCCAGGCTCGTCCAATGCAATTCACCTTCCAAAATTCCAGTGTTTGGGTTATAACTTACAATCTTTAAACTTGCTGGCCATGTTCTCCCACTGTTTGACGATTTTGCCAAACCGGTAAAAACCGAATTGGAAATTACGTCAACTTTTTCGCCGACATCCGACACGCCTCCTCCACCTTGTTTACTGAATTGAAATGTACCTTTATCAGATTTAAGATCAGTCCAAGTGCCAGATATTTCACTATTTGAGAAAGTAGCGTCATACTCGCAGTCTAAGAAGGCACTCCCTTGTTTGATATATCCGACTTCTTTAAAAGTCAAACGGGTACCAACGAGTTTACCAACAACCTTATGAATCGCACCCAGACTCGTCCAATGCAATTCACCTTCCAAACTTCCAGTGTTTGGGTTATAGCTGACAATTTTTAGTATTGCAGGCCATGTTCTGCCACTGTTTGACGATTTTGCCAAACCGGAATAAGTTCCATTCAATTCTTTCCCATTGGCTAAATTGGTCATTAGCAAAATAGCCAATAACATTAAGCTGAATCTGTTTATCATATTTTGAACCCTCCATTTTTTAGATTGTAACTGATTTGCGAAAAAACGATGAGCAAAGTTAATTTTTTCTTTTAATAATGAAAAATGAATGTAAAAATAGATTCATTGGCCATTGTCGCAGAAAATCGGTATTGATAATTTTAATTAGTTTTGCACTCAGATAAACGTTCTATTTATGATAATTATTACTGTCATTTTAGTTGGTCTTATATTGATAGTTGTATGTACTTCAATATTGAAATACAACACTTTTCTTTCGATCTTTGCTGTTACCCTATTAATAGGTTTGCTAACCCTGCCTATTCAGGATGTTGTTCCCACAATTTTACTTGGTTTTGGTAATACAATGAAATCCATAGGGTTAATCATTATCTTCGGCATAATGCTTGGCCTAATCCTCGACAAAACACATGCTACCAAGAGCATAGCAAATTCAATATTAAAACTTACAGGAAGGAAAAATGCTGGTATGGCAATCCATTCAACAGGCTTTGTTACCGGCATACCCATTTTTTGCGATTCAGGTTTTATTGTCCTTCATGGAATAAATAAATCGCTTGTCGAAAGTACAGGTAAGCCTATGGTTTTTATGGCTTCTGTTCTGGCTGCAGGTTTGTATTCTGTCCATTGTCTGATTCCGCCACATCCGGGAGCTACCGCTGCCGCAGGTATCATGTCTGCAAATATCGGCCAGTTGATTTTGATTGGACTTCCTGTCGCAGCAATATCTTCAATTGCTGGTTTTATATGGGTTCGATTAATCACAAAAAAAGATTTTACTGCATCAACCAATGCTAATTACGACATAAAATTAAGTGATGAGGCAATTGACTTACCTTCTGCATTTCGCTCATTCTTGCCCATAGTTGTGCCCGTTTTGTTATTAACAGGACGATCGGCTTTATTGCTTTTTGCGCCACAAAGTCGAAACACCTTGGTAAAAATAGTTTCCTTTCTGGGAGAACCCATCATTGCATTAATCATTGGGATACTTCTTGGAGTTTCTTTATATAAAAAGTTGAATTCTAAAGAATTAAATGAATTATTCGACCTATCTATTGAAAAAGCCGGAATAATCCTGGCTATTACTGCAGCAGGTGGAATTTTCGGTACTGTAATAAAGGCGACAGGTATCGGTGAGGTTGCAGGTGTTTATTTAGCCTCAACCGGACTTGGTTTGTTTGTCCCTTTTTTGATAGCCTCATTTCTAAAAACGGCACAGGGTTCATCAACAGTAGCAATCATGACAACGGCTTCTATCATTTCGCCTATGATAGCATCGCTGAATCTGAATAGTGATAATGGCATTGTACTCGCAACATTGGCAATGGGTGCAGGGTCAATGATTATTTCTCATTCAAACGATTCATATTTCTGGGTAGTCACCAAATTTTCGGATTTGGAAGTAAAATCAACACTTCGGGTTTGGACTACAACCACTGCCATTATGGGAATATTTGCTTTTGCCGCCACTTGGATACTTTCGTTGATTTTGTGATAAATCATTCATATTAAAATAAATAATCAGATTTAAAATATTGGGTAGTAATGGAAAACAGACAATTAGCTCTCGAAATATTTTTGGCTGGGGTTGACAGTGTGAAACCTGATAAACTTATTCGCAGCTCTGTAAGCCGTAAAAAGGAAAAACTTGTAATAAATAAAAAGACTTTTGACCTTTCGGATGTTGAGAACATTTATGTGACAGGTGCCGGTAAAGCAAGTGCTCTTATGGCAAAGGCTCTTGAGAATGTCCTTGGTACTGCCATCACCGGTGGACATATAGTTACAAAATATGGTCACTCGGCACCACTTAAATATATTGAAGTAAGCGAAGCCGGACATCCAGTACCCGATGAAAACGGATTGGAAAGTACCAAGAGAATAATATCATTTGCACAAAAAGCTGGTCCAAAAGATTTGGTATTCTGCTTGTTATCGGGAGGTGGTTCTTCTCTTCTGACAGATATTCCCGAAGATTGTACTTTAGCAGATATTGCTTCGATGAATGATTTACTCTTGAAAAGCGGAGCAGATATAACGGAGATTAACTGTATCCGTAAACATTTATCTAAAGTAAAAGGAGGCCAGCTTGCTAAAATAGCGGCTCCTGCAACTGTAATCAGTTTGATTTTATCTGATGTTATTGGTGATCCAATTGATGTAATAGCATCGGGTCCGACAGCTGCTGATGATTCAACTTTTGCAGATGCAGAGGCAGTTCTATCCCGCTATAACCTGACATCAAAAATTTCTCCTTCCATTCTAAAGATTATAATTGAGGGAGTGCAGGGAAAACGGGCGGAAACCTTAAAAAAGAATGAAATACCTATAAATAAAATTTATAATCTCATTATAGGAAATAATTTATCAGCACTTAAGTCAGCAAAAGCAAAAGCTGAAAAATTAGGCTTTTATACTCATATTGTTAAGAGTGATCTCTCAGAAAATGTTGAGATTTTAGCTCTAAATTTAGTTCGTATGGCTCTGAAAATGCAAGAGCAGAAAAAGGTTGGAAAAATGTGTTTGCTTTTTGGAGGTGAGCCTACAGTAAAAATAACCGGGAATGGTCTTGGCGGACGCAATCAGCATCTGGCTCTGCTTTGCGCCAAATTTCTTCTTGATTTAAGAGATATAACGATACTTTCTTGTGGAACAGACGGAACAGACGGCCCTACTGATGCCGCAGGCGCGGTAATTGATTGCCAAACTTTTAACAATGCACAAAGACTTAATATCAATATTGAGCAACACATTCAAAATTGCGATTCGTATAACTTTTTTAAGAAGGAAGGTGGATTAATAATCACAGGACCCACGCAAACAAATGTTATGGATATGATTGTTATATTGATTGAATGATTATTTCAACGATGAAAAAACTTTTATTCCCATGTTTCAACTTTTTTGAAAAGCTCCCTTGCTTCAGTTATTCTCCCATTTTGAAAATCGTCCTCTGATTGGTCAATAATCTTGTTGAACTCATCCATTGTCAGAGGATACAACTCTTCCAAAGCATTTTTATTCTTTTCAGAATGAAGCAATTGCTCACGATTATATAATATTTTTTCATCTGAAATACGAAGAAATTCCTGAACAAAACTTAATTTTCTACTGACTATATCCATATTCAATTTTTTCCAAGGATAGGAATAATTTTTCATGACACATTGTTGAGAAATGATGAAGTATAATGAACTACTGAAAGAAGGATTTAAGACTGAATAACTAAGATTATTATAATTCAGATAACTGCTAAAAATCAATTTTATATAAATGCACTTCATAAGGTGTAAATTCATCGGTGAACTTACCGTTGGCTATATTGATGGTTCGCCCTTCTCCAATTACCTCGACATTAGTTCCCGATGCAATATTAAAAGTTGCAGTAGTGAATCTACATCTCATACTAACCGAAAAAATATATGCACTTTGGCCATTACTTTTGGTCATAAAGTCAATAGGAACAGAATTATTACTGCTGTTTACAGTGGCAAAACCTGTGGTAGTCGGACTGTTGAGCAACGGTGCAAGCGAATAAACCTGAGAATTTATTTCTTTAACTGCCAGAAGCATAACAGTATCATGCAATAATGCGGCTTCATCTTGATGCGCAACAAAAGAATGACAAAAATATCCAAATCCATTAGCTCCATGTATTAATGCCATCCAAACTTCTGCCTTTACTTCTGAAGTTGTAGGTTTCCTTGAGCTTTTCCCGCCTATTTTGGTACATTCAATCCAACACCAGACCGGTTTTGAACGATCACTCCATGAAATCAGACTATCAATACCTTTGGACACAAACCATAAGTTATTCTGAGATTCTGAATCGCTGTTATTTACAGGATATATATCAAATGATGCAATATCACATCCTTTCAAATAACCATTGGTTGAAACTTTATACTTGTCAATATCTCCCCTACAAGTTCCGCGACCAATGTAATTTGTGTAGGCAACTCCTTGTCCAAGATTTAGATATACAGGACGTGAAGGATCTTGATTCTTAATATCTGCGTAACTGTTGATAATTATGGCAGGTTCAATGCAGGGATCATACTTCTTGGTTGACCTGTTCATTTGGGCATTATCGGGTTCATCGCCATGCATCCAGGCATAAATTGTAGTATCATCCTTATGGCTCAGTCCAAAAGCATTTTGCTCGCAAATGACTTTCATACCGGCTTTTTTAAGATCCTCTAATTTTGTCTGATCTATCCCACCCCATAAACCAACGAACATATTAATTCCATTCAACTTGTATTCCATTGCATTTGAAGGGTTTTGCAACCAAACTGCAATCGGGAAAAAATTTGGGTCTTTTGCAATATTGCCTACATTCTGACTTTTGGAATAAATCCCCAAAAACATTAAACCGGAGAGAATAAAATGGTGTATTTTCATGATGATTATCTTTATTGTTTACCTTTCTGATCTTCAAGACGGTATTCCTTTTTTTCTTTCTGATCATCCTGCATATTCTTCACATCATCAATCAGTGGCGAGTCTTTCACTGCTTCCCAATCGAACTTTTCATCAAGCGGAGTTAATGCTTTTTTGGGATCAAATATACGCGGATCAACCGGAACGGCATTATATGGCGTGAAATCGGGAGTTGCTGTAAAAATATCGGAAAAATCGTTGGCAGCAGCATCATATTGATTTAAATATGGCATTCCTAGTACATTCCAAAAAGTTTTAAAAATACTGCCAAAGCTGTAATGCACTTTCGAAACATAGTTGTGTTTAACGTAAGGCGAAATAACCATAAGGATGCTTCGATGTGCGTCAATGTGGTCAACTCCGTTTTGAGCATCATCTTCGGTAATGACAATGGCCATATTTTTCCAAAATGGGGTGTGCGATAAGTATTCAATAATTCTACCCAAAGCGAGATCATTATCGGCCATATAGCTTTCTTTGTATGGAAATCCTGCTTCAGGTCGCTCGCTTGCCCCGTGATCATTGGGAATAATTACAGTAATGATCGAGGGCATCGCAACACCGGGTTTGATCCATTTTTCGTCAAATTCTTTCATAAATTGATGAATACGGAACTGGTCCGGAATAGCAGTGTTGTAAGTGGGATACATTTTTGACGTGCGTGAAAACATGGGTAGCGGTATCGGAAAATTCACATAGTGCTTCACACCTGTAAATTTGAATGACTCATCATAAAATGACGGTTCAAACATAACTCCAAATCCGAAATTGTAAAACTCAACCTTGTTTCTTTCCAGATGATCCCACATTGACCCGGCTTCGTTATAATCTTCGGGGTAAATAGCTCCTGCAGAGCCATTCATTCCCAGGCTGCCTGGTGCTTTTGATTTTGGATTGTATTCGCGAGTCCCGCCATAACTTGCCGGAACTGTTGCCTCAACCCATTCATTTGGGTATGTATTAACCAACCAACGATGACCATCAGCCGATACATCCGAGTCAACATAAAAGTTATCTGCCATTGCAAACTGAGAAACAAGTTTCAGATGATTTGGCATTACTGTGGCATTTTCAACCTTGTTTAATTTTTTCCGGTTAGTGAATGTAGCATTTTTGCCATATCGCGCTAAAGTCGGATCGCCGTTTCCTTTTTCAATTTGTCCGAATACCTCATCATAAGTGCGGTTTTCCTTTGAGATAAAAACCAGATATTTAATAGGTGATTCTTTTTCGCCGCCAAAAACAGGAATTGGATTTTCCACTCTGCGTTTTTGAACTATTCGGTAATCTTCAATACGGTAATTGTTGCTTATGACCTGTTTCGTCATTCCTGACAATTTTCTATCGTCAGGAATATCAATTACTGAAACAGTCCCTTTCATCAAATTGCCGATATAAGTCCCTTCTTTTCCTTCCTGAAAAACCTTACCTCCGTTTGGACCACTTCCAAAACCTTTTGCGTTGCTCACAACCAATGATTTTCCATCAGGAGTAACTTCCAACTTAGACGGGAACCAGCCCGATGGAATGTGACCGATCACTTTTAACGTTGGAATGTCAATTACACCGATGGCATTAACTCCCGATTCTGCTGCATAAAGTCTTTTCTGATCTGGTGAAACGGTTAGTCCAAAAGGAATTACACCGCGAAACTGCCTGACAGCATCATGTAGTTTGAGAGGTATTTCAGTGGAAATGGTATCGGTAATCAGATCAATTACCGAAATATTATCGTTAGAGCCATTACTGACAAAAACGTAGCGGTCGGTAGCAGCCAAAGAATTGGGACTTGCACCGCCCACAGCCGGAATCCCTTCAATGATTTCACCAACAAGGACACCGGTTTTAATCTTTGACTGAATTGCAGGTTTAGAAGGATTATTCAATGAATATGACCAAACAGAGAAAGATTCGGGTACATTAGGTTCTCCAAGTCCCGGAATATCAAGGGAATTAATTTGTATTCCTTTTTTCATCTCCTCTGTACCGAAACCAAACGCAGGAAAATCGAGTGCTTTTTTATAGTCTTTGTCGGCTTCGATTGTCCCAATTTTACTGTATTCGAACATCCCAACATTTGCGACATAAACTTTTTGCTCATTGGGTGAAAGGATCACTCCAAATGGATAGCGGCCCGTTTTTGCACTTGAAATGATCTTTTTGCTTTGTGTATCAATCACAATTAGACGGAACATAATCTGATCAATAGCATAAAGGAACCTGCCATTTTTGCACAACTTAAGATCTCCGATGTAACCATTGGTTATTTTCTCGCCATTTTCAGACAATGAACAGTCCACCGAATCAAGTTTTGCTCCGGTATCTGTTGAGAACATGTATATTTTATTTTCCTGACCACCTGAAACATAAACGATTTTATTATCGGGAGATATTGCCAGACCCATAAAGACAGAAGCCAGAATGCCGTTATCGGTTGAGGCACCGGGTGGTATCTGCATAACAGTTGGATGTTCAGATTTAAGATTTTTTATAATGGAAATTGAAATTGGTGAAGTACCTGAATTAGCTGTTACAGCTATTGTTCCGTCTGCACTCAGTGTTAATCCGAAAGGATGTGGCGCAACCTCAATGGAGTTTCCGAATGGTGTAATAAAACGGCCATTGGGGATAACCGTTTTCCCCATTTTGTTAATTTTAGTATATAAACTTCCTGAAGGCGAAGAAACGACTTTCAGATTCTGGGTAGCAGATTGTCCGAATGAATAAGTCATTATCAGACAAAGGAGTAAAAAGAGATAGAATTTTATTTTCATGGTGATGTATATTTAAAATTACCTATATTAATCGCTATCATAAAATACGATTTCTGTTTCTTGCAAAAGCATGGAATATTCAATTTCTTCGGACTCTATTCTTTTCATCTCCTCATGCGTCAATCCATAAGGAGCACCACCCGATGTATAACCCGCAATGTAAGCAAAGTTTTCGTCCGAGTCTATATCTTTATCATCAACGAAATTCCTTTTCTCCTTCATGATTCTTTTTTGTTCAATTCTGGCTTTTACAGAGGCCAAAACTTGTTTCTCCATTGCTTCCGAAATCGTTACACCAATGATTTTAAGCTCATTCATTGCACAAATTTTATCAACACCAAACCACTTTGCATAACCTGAAATAAGGTTTTTACCATTATAACCTTTTATCCATTCAGATGCCATAATCAATCGTGCCGGTCTTTTTAAGCGTTTCCTTTTTGGTGTCATTGTGCAATGATTTTTCTACGACTAATTAAAGGAAGTATTTTTTCAAAAAGGCAAAAATTTAAGATCTAATATATAACAGTAAAAGATGCCCATAAGGACATCTTTTACAAAAGTACAAATGTTTAGCCTAACATCTTAAAATCAAGAAAACAAAAAGTGCAGTGGCTTTTATTGCATTTTTAAACTATTATCTTGAAATTTCAATATTCGCCATTTTCTCATAAAATTTCACAATACTGGAATGATCTTCCACTCCGCAACCGTCTTGTTTGACAGCCAGCATTATTTGCATTACTTGTGAAGCAAGAGGCAACGGCACGCCTACACTGCGTGATGTTTCTAATATGTTTGTCATATCTTTAATGTGCAGATCAATTTTGAATCCAGGATTAAAATTGCGATCCATCATCATTGGAGCTTTTGCATCCATTACGGTACTTCCGGCTAAACCACCTCTGATTGCCTGATACACAAGTCCCGGACTTACCCCTGCCTTTTGGGCTAAAACCAATGCCTCGGAAACGGCAGCAATATTTAAGGCGACAACAATCTGATTACAAAGTTTTGCAATGTTACCGGCTCCTATTTCTCCCACATAAACTACTGAAGCAGCCATGGCCATCATAAGCTCATAATTGGAATCAAATACCTCTTTCTTTCCGCCAACCATCACTGCTATCGTCCCATTAATTGCTTTTGGTTCGCCGCCGCTAACAGGAGCGTCAAGCATTTCTATCCCTTTTGTCGCCAATGCTTCTGCAATTTCCCTGCTTGCTAATGGTGCAATAGAACTCATATCAATTAAAAGTGAGCCATGTTTTGCACCCTCAATAAGTCCGCTTTTACCGAGCGCAACTTCCTTTACATGTGGCGAATTAGGAAGCATGGTGATAAAAGTATTGGTTTTCTCTGCAATTTCTGCCGCTGTTTCAGCTGATTCAGCACCCAAAGACACCAGCTCTTCAACCGCTATCTTATTCAAATCCAACACAATTAACTCATACCCTGCTTTCAATAAATTTTTCGCCATTGGTTTTCCCATAATACCAAGTCCGATAAATCCTATCTTCATATTATCTCCTTTCTTTAAAATGTATTGATAAAAATCCCCATCCGAGTAATGGAATTTTCAAATCCAAATAAAACTTTAACAGAATTTAAACAATCAGCTTCAAGTCATTAAGTACGATTTTTAAAGCTGCTAACCGTTCCTCAGTACAATGATCTATTGGCTTGACCGGATTACCAACATTCAGTCCCATCAGATTCAGACAATCTTTCATGACAACAGGAAAGCTACCGTAGCTATACGTATTTCGAAGCGGTATCAGCTTGTATTGAGCTTGCAATGCTCCAACCAGATCTCCTGCAACGAATTTATTGTAAATATCTACAACAAGCGCGGGTGCAACATTCGCTGTTCCGGCAACACAACCTGCCCCACCATAAGCCAAAGTTGCATAAATAAAATAGTCGGAACCGGCCAATACTTTAAAACGATCTAAATGACTTGTTTCATAAATGTACTGTACTGTTTGCGCAAAATCAAAGCTTGTATTTTTTATCCCAACTATATTATCAATCTCAGCTAACCTTTTCAATAACCTGACGTTGATGTTATTGGTTGTTTTATCAGGATTATTGTATAAAAGCATAGGTATTTTTGTGCTCTCTGCAATTGTTTTAAAATGTTGATAAAGCTCAGTTTCTGAAGGATTAATAAACATTGGAGTTAAAACGGTCAAAGCATCTGCCCCTGCTTCTTCAGCCATTTTTGCCAACCTGACACACCCCTTAGTTGTAATAGCACTGGCACCAGCATATACAGGTACGCGGCCGTTGACATGTTCTACTGTTATCTCAACTGCTCTTTTTTGATTTTCAAAATCAAAGGCATAGAACTCACCGTTACTGCCAAGAACAAAAACGCCATGTACACCACCGGCCATAACGTGATCAATCACCCGCTTTAAGCCCGCTTCATCAACATTTTCATTTGTGTCAACGGGTGTAATAATAGGAGGTATTACTCCTTTTAAATCTTTTATATCTAACATATTATACTATTCAGTTGAAACTGCCTGTATCAATGCTTTAATATAGCCATAAGCAAATGAAAATGCCTGATTCTGACTTGCAGGGTCTGCATGATGCGGTACATGATCCGGCATTATCAGATAAGGATAATCAACATCTCTTAATGCCTTCATAACTGTGTATAAGTTCATGTCGCCATTGTCGGGATAAACCTCCTGAAAATTATCCCAGCCTCCTTTGATGTTGCGAAAGTGAATATTGAATATCTTTTTCTTTTCACCAACCCATTTAATAATTGGCAGTATTTCAGTTTTTGGGTCTTTCAGTCCTTCAGCAACGGTACCTAAGCAAAGGTTAAACCCATGATATTTACTGTCGTAAAGGTTTGCAAAGCGTTTTAACCCTTCAAAAATATCAGGGCTGTTCCATCTGGTAATTCCACGGAAACCCTCATGTGTGGGAGGATCTGCAATATGGTTAGCAAGTCGGACTTTATACTCTTCGGCAACAGGAATTAATCGGTCTAATAAATAGGTAATCCGTTCAAACATCGTATCAACTCCCACGACACCGGCTATAGTCAGGGGTTCATTTTTAGCCAAAGCAACTTTATAATTCCACGTATTGTAGGAAGCATTTCCCCGTTTTGGATCTAATGTTAAACCAGTTCTTAAAATTGGCAGGATAATTGTATTGTAATTCAGGCAATTAACACCGGTCTTTCCTGCCACAGAAATCATTTGCTGAATAATCTCTATTTCTTTGTCGCGTGCCGGACTTTTGCCAAGCATAATGTTAGGAAATTTGACTTTATCAATACCCTCCGAACTTAAGGGTAAATGATAGGCATCCAAAGAAATTCCATATTTTTCACAAGCTTCTTTTTTGGCAAGTGAGTCATTAAGATCCCAGCCAACACCTTCAATATATTTTGGAGCACCGCCATCAATATTAAATACACCATGACGTGCTTTAAACTCCAGATTTTCAACAGTGGTTCCTCCGGATTGGCAACCAACTTTCATAAGTACTTTCTTCTTTTCCGGAATCGGATTTCCGGGCTTGGAGGAGGAAACTATTGCGGACACATTCTTGGAAGAACTTAAAACAATAGCACCAACTGAGCCTGCAGCAAGTGTTTTAAAAAAATTTCTTCTTTCCAAAATTCTTCTTTCCTCTTCCGGATGATTGATTTTGTTCATTTTAATAATTTTAATAAATGTTATAAATTGAATTCTTAAAAAATATTTTTTTTATGCTCATATTAACGGGAAAAGTTTTGCTAAAATAAGGATAAAAATCAGACCTGTTATTCCCATTACAATATTCATTGGCGAAAAAGTCTTAAGTGCCTCCTTTTCGGTCAGATTGCTCATTTTGCAGACCACCCAAAATCCGGAGTCATTCATCCAAGGCATTATTTTCGCTCCACAACCGATTGCAAGACCAAGATATAATTGATGGAATTGCAGGGGTTCGGTTCCAATCATTCCGGATAAAATCCCGGAAACGGTAATTAATGCAACAGTTGCCGATCCTTGTGCAGTTCTGATAACCGCTGCGATTATAAATGCAAGTGGAATTAGTGCCATCTGGTACCCATTTGTTAACTCTGCAATTCTGGAACTGATTCCTGTTTGCTGAAGCATCGCACCAAAAGATCCACCAGCCGCAATAATCAAAATAATTATTCCACCGCTCGTCAGTGCAGCCTGCAAAAAAGAGGTCATTCCTGCCGAATTTTCTTTCTTTTGATTTGCCAGCAGGATTAATGCTGCTACTGCTCCACTTGCCAAAGCAATATTTTTATTCCCTAAAAATTGAACTAATTGAATCAGCATATTTACAACGAAAGAATGTGTTGCAGTGCTTGATGGTGACCCGAATGAACTCAGATATGTATTTGCACAAATAAACACGAGCGGAATCAAAATTGGAAGTAAAGAAAACCAGAGAGACGGTAACTGGGAGTCTGGTTTCTCTGAATTCATTTTTATGTCTTCTATCTTTGCATCCAATGAATCTCTGACAGGTACCGTCCATCTTCGGTTGGCCCATAGAGCATATAAATAACCAGCTGAAATTGTTATTAAACCAAGTAAAGTACCCGCAACGATCATCAATCCGATAGGTATGTTCATTGCACCTGCCAAAAACAGCGGACCTGGGGCAGGCGGAACCAAAGAATTGGCCATCACAGAACCTGCAAGAATAACGAGAACCAGCAATAAATAATCTTTGCCGGTACGAATAGAGAGTGCCTTGGCAAGGGGCATCATCAGAAAAATGACTGCGTCAAAAAAGACAGGAATACCGATAAAAAAACTACTTACCAGGAATGCTATTGGTGCCTTTTTCATCCCGGTAACATTTAACACAGAACGGACAATTCTCTCAGCTGCACCACTCTCAAGCAAACATTTCCCAATGATTGCCGCCATAGCAATCATGATACCCAATTTTCCGCATGTTTCACCAAAAGAGAGTGCGATTCGCTCGCCGATGTGCCTTGAAGCCATCTCCAATGCGGCAGCAGGTGTGGCCCCTTTCGCCAATGCAAAATGTTCAATTGCAGAAACAGGTGTTATGAGTGCAACGACAAAAGCACCCAGCAAAAGTGCTAAAAACGGATGCAGTTTTAGTCCGATAATTCCACCTACGACAATGCAAACACCTATCAATATTATAAAGACAGGATCAGTAAATAATTCAAGTAAACTCATAGAAATCACGTTTTTTTGTTTGCTCACCGGGAGCTGAAAGTTTAAATTTTAATATAGAAATCCATCTGCGAAATAAATCACTTGGGATACGTTTAAATAATTATTTGATGTCCCACCAAACTCTTGTATCAAGAATATCGGGACCTTGCCGTAGTACAGCCTGAGATAAATTTTGACTATTGACACTACGCTCACTGTCAGGATAGGTTATCCTCCTGATAAAAGATTCTGTTTTCAGATCTTTACCCGGATATAAATTGGGTAATAATACCGGGAAATTACTCCTACGGAAATTCGCGAAAGCTTCCGGACCGTTTAAAAATGAAGTAACCCAGTACTGTGTATTAATCTGTTCCAATGCTTTTGTAAGATCCAAAGGATGAGCCAAAATATAGGCATCAATACTGGCATCAGCAATGGCAGTGCTCGTTCCATAATTTGCGAGCTGTTTCATATTTGCCCTTACACCGTTTGCGTAGAATGTTGCAGCATTGCCCGTTGTCCAGGTTCGAACGACAGCTTCTGCCAATAATAAAGAAGTTTGTGAATATGAGACAACAAAATCGGGAGCCTGAGGATTGGCCATTCTTGTTCGATCCAGTTGACTGAAGTCCCACAAACTGGCGAGTCCTTTAGCTTTTACCGTGGCAGATATTGTTGTATTATCAAAGCCCAATGGCATTCCTATTTGAGCAGCCGCCGTACGATTTGCTTTTGACTCAATTTGATTTGCACCACTTAAAGCACCATTATATCTCACCGCAATGGAAGTTAGCCTGGGATCATTATTTGACTGCAAGAAACTTACAAAATCTTCCGACAGATAATAGAAAGCAGACTGACCACCATTTAACTGATTTCCAACGTCATTCGGAAAATTTGAATTGTGAGTGATGATAGCATTGTCATCATTTGATTGCATCACGCCGCCAGCAACTGCTTTGGTTACATAACCTGCTGCAATGGTTGGTTTTACTTTTGAAAGTCTCATCGCACCTCTTAACAATAAAGAATAGCCAAGTCGTTTCCATTTAACAATGTCACCAGCATAAAGGATTTCTCTGCTAACTTTTGTTTTCGATGCATCCAAGGCGGCGGTGGCTGTTTCGAGCTCCTTCAGAATATCTGTATAAATAGACTCCTGACTATCGTAAACGGGTTTCACTGTTCCATCGAGATAACCCAGCCCCGATTGAACATAAGGAATATCACCGTAAGTATCAGTAAGCAGCATAAAACAGTAGGCTTTCCAAATTCTTGCAGTTTGATAAAGGTTCGAATAGCTTGGATTATCTTTTGTTTTTTGAATCACATCAACCAATTCCCTGATTGCATTTCTGTAATACTTTGTCCAGTTTCCAGTAGCTACTGACCGGTTGTCCTGATTAAAATTCGCAGCAGAACCCTGACCGCTGAATGGGGTAATCATCTGTTTCACTATAGTCACTTCGTAACTTAAATTGCCATAGGTGAAAGCACTTCCAACAATGGCATTGTTTAGTTGGAAAGTCGGATCAACCGAGGTGAGTGCGATAGGATTGATATTCATTTCGTCAAACCCGTTATCACAGGAAGAGAATACAATGATTAGCAGAAACAAGCTATAAATATATTTATTTATCTTTTTCATTTTGTTATTAAATTTCGAGTTAAAAAATAATCAAGGTAACAGACATCTAAAATTTAATATTGAAATTAAACCCTATACTTCTTGTAATTGGTAATCCGGTTGACTCAAGGCCAATAAGATTATCCGAAGGAAATCCGAACTGTTCGGGATGAATATTTGGAACCCATTTCTTCAAAACCGCAACATTATTTGCAACAATATTCAACTTAATTCCTTTGATAAATTTCACTACTCTTACATATTTGGTGAAATCATAACCCAAGCTTAATTGTCTTAATTGCCATAACCCTGCATTGTAAACAAATTCTTCCGCAATATTCTGACTGCGAACTGTTTCGTAAAAAGCTTGCACTCCTGATTGTGTAGTGTTTACTTTACCATCCAAATTAACACCATTACCAATCACATAACCTTGTTCTCTACCAACAAGTGTTTCTTGAGCCAATCCATGACGCCAGGCATTAAAGTTAGTCCCTGAAATCATTTTGCTGCCTAACTTAAAATCTATCATAACAGAAAGATTTATACCTTTATATGTCAGCGAATTATTTATACCGCCAGTCCAGACAGGAACAGCACTTCCAAAAGCTATTTGATTAGCTGTACGCAGTGGTCGTCCGTTTCCGGCATCAAAAATCTGATTTCCCTTAGCATCCCTCAAATATCCATAGCCGAATAACTGCCCAATAGGTTTACCTACTACCTGCCGGAGTTCACCGCTATAATCACCTGTTCCCACTGTAATCATGGTATCACTTAAACTGGTACCTAAACTTAAAACCTTTGAAACGTTATATGCTGCATTAAAATTAATATTCCAGTTAAGATTTTTTGTTGTTACGGGTGATACGTTTATCATCATTTCAAGACCTTTGTTCTTGCTTTTTCCTACGTTTATCAACTGAGCGGCGTATCCTGAAGCCTCTGAAGTTTGTGCCTGCAATATTTGATCAGAGGATATTTTATCATAATAACTCACCTCCATAGAGAGTCTATTCTTAAATAATTTCAGTTCTAATCCAACTTCCTTTTCAACAACACGCATGGGTCGCAGATTTGGATTTGGAACTGTGGAGGCATTTATTCCCGCCAGAGGCTGGCCTGTCCCTGATGGATTTGGAAATTGAGAAGGGTTGATACCATAAAAAAGATTGCTTGAATAGGGTGCCACATCAGTGTCGCTTCCTACTTCTGCATAGGCAGCTCTAATTTTACCAAATGTTAGCCATTCGGGCAATTTGCCTTTAAATAGTTCTGAAAAAACGAGGCTTGAAGTGACTGATGGATACAAAATGCTCCTGTTTTCTTTTGACAAAGTAGAAAACCAGTCATTTCTAATGGTACCATTGAGATATAAATAATTCTTATAGGATACCTCTGCGGAAGCATAGACTGAGTTTACTTGTCTTTCTGATAAATCATAAATAGGGCTTAGTTGTCTGCCATTACCTAATGTATAAAGGCCTCTGGAGTAAAAATCCTGAACAAGAACATTGTTCCTTTCAAGTTTGCGGTGCATTTGATTGCCGCCCAAGGTTACATCAATTCCTATATCATTAACAGTCTGTTTTGCACCAATAAGAATATCATTGTTGATTTCGCGGAAACGACGAACATCCTGAACGTACTGACCATTTACAAAACCTGTAGGTGCAGGAGTCTGTCTGGTGCTCCCGGTAGGCAGGTTATAATCCTGTGCACGTGAATAATAGTCCTGACCAATCCTTGCCTGAAGATACAACCATTTCGTGATGTCGTAGCGTGTTGTTATGTTGCCGAAAATACGATCTCGTATAATATGTTCAAATCGTGTTAATGCAAAATACGGATTGGTTCGGTTTGTGAATCTTGACCATAAAAACTCATCACCATTGATATCGGTGGCATATTTTTGTAATAAATCCATAGGCATCGAATTAGCCATGCTAAATATTACAACCGGACTATAATCCTGCTCGCCAATATTGGGTGGGTTATTACGATCTTCGTTGGAATAACTTATATTTCCTGAAACTGTCAGTTTTTTTGCCATAATTTGTGTGAAACCAATATTGACATTTTTCCTGTCATAATCGGATCCTGGAAGGATAGCCTGAGATTTCATGTTGGAAAAAGATATATTAACCCCGCCAAATTCGCCACCAGATGAAATTGAAACGGTATTTGTCAGACTACTTCCTTTCCTGTAATATTGAGAGATTTGATTCCGTTGAGGTGTATATGGAACTTCTACGCCATCAAACAATATTTGAGTCATGCCAGGAGCAAATTTTTCGCCGAAACTCCATTGACCTGAGGTCGGATTCGCCGTTTTTGGACGGACACCGTTTTCTCCCTGTCCATATTCATATTGGTAATCAGTGAAATCAAGGGGAGTATCATTAGTGAAGTTAGAATTAAATTCTATTCCTATACCGGAACCTTTCCCTCTATTTTTAGTTGTGATCATAATTACCCCGTCTTTAGCACGTGAACCATATAGGGCTGAAGCTACAGCACCCTTTAGGACTGTCATGGATTCAATATTATCAGGATCAATACTGCTAAGTCCGTCACCACTGTCAGAAGTACGATTGCTTCCCCTGTCAGAGACATCTCCTCGTGCTCCAAAATTCGTATTATCAATGGGTACACCATTCATAACGATCAATGGTGAATTATTTCCGCCAAAAGAAGATTGTCCGCGAATTCGTATTTTACTGGTACCAGCTGTACCTGAACCTAATGCTGTAATATTCACTCCTGCCATTTTTCCTTCAAGAGCATTCATGAAATTTGAGGTACGGTTAACAGTAGTCTGCTCTGATGATACTGTTGAGGTAGAATAGCCAAGACTCTTTGCTTCCTTCTTAATACCCAATGCTGTAATTACAACTTCGCTGATCTCTTCTATTGTTTCTTTCAAAACTATATTTATTTCTGAAAGACCCTTTATAGCCTTCTCAGCCTTATCGTAACCTATAAACGAAAAAATTAAAACAGCATTCTCAGGAGTATTTGTTATTGAGAAAATGCCGTTTGCATCGGTGATAACTCCAATAGTTGTTCCCTTTATCATAACAGAAACACCAGGTAAGGAAGCCCCTGTTTGTTCGGTTACTTTCCCCGTCACCTTTTTCCCTTGTTGCTCACTTGTTGTCAATTTTGTGGACTGAGAATGTATCTCCCCGGAGAAACTACTTAATATTGAAAGGGTTAAAA
>CAILKW010000195.1 GCA_903834845.1 uncultured Bacteroidia bacterium
AGAGCAGCTCATTCGTAATGAGCAGGTCGTGGGTTCGAGTCCCATTAGTGGCTCAGGCATAAAATATACGGTATGTTGCCGGTTACATAGCTCCTCGCAAAAACGGGGAGCTTTTTTTACTTTGAAACATAACATTTTTGATCATGTCGTACCAGGCAAAAATAAAACGATACCTTCAGATTCTTCAACTTATTGAAAAATCAAAATTGGCAACCAGTGCTGAGATGCTTGACAAGATTATTGAGACAGGTATAAAAATCTCTGACAGGCAACTGAAACGCGATATCGAAAGTTTACGCACCGAATTTGGCCTCGATATTCATTATTCTGTTTCCAAAAGAGGATACTTTCTTGATAATGAAGACTTAACATTTCCATATTTTCTGAAATTACTCGAATTCTCACAAAATATTGATTTGCTCACGAGTTATTTAAAGGAGGGTTCCAATATCTCGGAATATATCGAATTTGAAGATTACAACACATTTAAGGGTCTTCAATACATAAGAGAAATAGCCTTTTTTATTAAAGACGGTTTGGAAGTCAGGCTGAAATATAAGCGATTCGATGCCAAAACAGAGAAGGAATACAACTTTCAACCTTACCTTTTGCGCGAATACCTTAACCGTTGGTATGTGATTGGTCTGTTGGCGGAAACCGATGAAATAAGGACTTTTGGCCTCGACAGAATTGTCAGTTTGCATAATTCGGGGCAGAAATTCAAAAAGTGCAAGTCAAATAGTATTGTTTCACTATTTCGCAACGTGATTGGAATCAATGCTTCGGAGAATGATATCGTTGAAGATATTGAACTCGTTTGTAAGCCTTTTCAGGGAAATTTACTCAAAACTTTACCCTTGCATAACTCTCAAAAAGTAATTATTGAAACACCCGATGAAATAGTTTTTTCATATAAATTGGTAGTCAACTTCGAATTGAAACAACGGCTGTTGATGATCTCAACACAGTCGAAAGTTACAAAACCTGTTAGTCTGAAGAATGAAATCGAAAGAATGTTGACCGAAGCGCAAAAATGTTACAAAAATTCAGAGGTATGACATGTTTTGGCATAGCAGGCATTTATCTTTGTCGTTTCACAAAATGCTTAAACCAAAAAACATGGAAACGAAACATCAGGTACACAACTTAATTATTCTGGATGAAAGTGGTTCGATGGAATCTATAAAAAAGACTATTATTCAGGGATTCAATGAGATTGTCCAAACGGTAAAAGGAATTGAGAAGGAATTTCCCGAACAGGAACATTTTATTTCATTAATCACATTCAATGGCCTACGCCACAAAGTATTACATTTTAATGAGCCTGCTAGCAAGCTGGAACAGATTGACGATAAGAGGTATAAGCCCAATGCAACAACACCTCTGTACGATGCAATAGGTTTTGGTATTGTGAGACAAAAGCAGGTATTGGAAAAACTTACCGACTATAATGTTTTGGTAACTATCCTGACAGACGGTGAAGAAAATGCCTCGAAAGAGTACTCCGGTCATGCGATAAAAAAATTAATTGATGATTTGAAACTAAACCGATGGACTTTTATCTATATCGGAGCCGACCATGATATTGAAAAGTCAGCTGCCTCCATTTCGATCTCTAATACGATGGTATTTCAGAAAAATGAAGAAGATATGAAACTTATGTTTGTGAAAGAAAAGACATCGAGACAATATTACAGTCAAAAAATCCGTGATAAAAAGGACACTGCCGATGACTTTTACAATGACGAAGAAGTTCAAAAATGAAACATATTAATGAACTATTAAGGCTATTCAGGAAACAGCAAATTTACCTTAGTTACAATTTATTGAGTAAAAATTACAGGAATCCGGTGCTAAAGGAATATAAAGAACAAACTTTTAGTGTATAATCCTTGATAAGTGTTTATAACTTTTTTAATATGAGACGTTTAAAGGCAAAAACACAAAAACAGAGATGTAGGTACTGGTATTTATATTTTCAAAAGGCTTACAATTTCCGGTACATTTTGTAATTTTACCAGGTGAACAGGATATTGTTTTGCAGCAATTTAAAAAGTTTATATTTTAATGAGGAAAGTTTCGGCTAGGGAATGGGATACAAACTATAGGTTAAATAAAAAAGAACGATTGAAATACAATGATTTGCCGGAACGATTGCAAAGCCACAAAAATACAGTTGCATTTCTTGACAGGTATATGGTTTTTGATCCTTTTTGGCATTCTCAGGATGTAGGAGCTCATATCTCCAAAGATGGGGATTATTGCATATACCCTTATTGAGAACAATAATTCCAATGTTTCCTTTCAGAAAAAAATAATAACTTCAAATTTAATTATTTAAACAGCATTAATGAAAAGAGATTTTTATTCCGATTCAATAAATGACTTTATCAACAAACCAATAGATGAAATTAGAGGTATATTATTTGAAAACAATCAATTCAATTTGGAACTTTCTCAAAAGGATTCGTGGAATAAGCAAATAATCATATTGAAAGATATTTTAAAAAAACATAATGGTTCAATTTTTTTCGAATATGCAATTCCAAGAATGGGACGGCGAATTGATGTAGTTTTGATTATTCAAAATGTAATTTTTATTCTGGAATTTAAAGTTGGTGAAAAAGAATATTTATCAAGCGCATTAGACCAGGTTTGGGATTATGCTTTGGATTTAAAAAATTTCCATAAAACAAGTCATCAACATCTAATTGCACCAATTTTGATTGCAACCGATGCAAAAGATTTTATTTCAGAGATTTATACTACTTCGCACAATGATAATGTTTTATTTCCAATTAAAACAAACTCAAAACTTCTTTCATTTATAATTAATAGTGTTCTTGAATTTTCTGATGGAGAATATATTGATGCCAAAAATTGGTCTGACGGTAGTTATTCGCCGACTCCAACAATTATTGAAGCAGCAATGGCACTTTATAATAATCATTCAGTGGCAGATATCTCAAGAAGTGATGCAGCAGCAATAAATCTGACACAAACAAGTGATTCGATTTCAGAAATTATTGAAAAATCAAAAACATTTAACGAAAAATCAATTTGTCTGATTACAGGCGTGCCAGGTGCAGGAAAAACATTAGTAGGTCTGGATATAGCAAACAAGCATTTAAACAAAGAAAAAGGAACAACAAGTGTTTTTTTATCCGGAAATGGACCTTTGGTTGCAATTTTAAGAGAAGCATTAACTCGTGATAAAGTCAAACGCGAAAAAGAAAATGGGGTTAAAATAAAAAAAGGTGAAGTAATGAGCCGAGTTAAAGTGTTCATTCAAAATGTACATCATTTTAGAGATGAATGTTTAATTGATGTAAATTCTGCACCATTCGACCATATTGCAATATTTGATGAAGCTCAACGGGCTTGGAATCTGGCCCAAACAATGAGTTTTATGCAACAAAAAAAGAATGTACCGAATTTTAGTTTTTCCGAACCAGAATTTTTAATTTCATGTCTCGACAGGCATAAAGATTGGGCTGTAATTATTTGCCTTGTTGGTGGTGGACAAGAAATTAATACCGGCGAAGCTGGAATAAGTGAATGGTTAGAATCTATTAATCGTTCATATTCAGATTGGTCTGTTTATATTTCATCGAAATTAACCGATAGTGAATATGCAGCCGGTGAAGCATTGAAGTTGTTAGAGAATCGAAAAAATGTTTTTTATAATGACAAATTACATTTATCAGTTTCAATGCGTTCTTTTAGAGCTGAATATTTGTCTTTATTTGTCAAAAATATTTTGGATATTGATATTTTTGAAGCTCAGAGAAATTATAATTTGGTTAAGGATAAATATCCGATTGTTTTAACAAGAAATTTGTCAAAGGCAAAAAAATGGTTAAAGGAAAAAGCAAGAGGAAGTGAAAGATATGGAATCGTGGTTTCATCTCAAGCGCAAAGATTAAAACCACATGCAATCGATGTAAAATCACCAATTGACCCAATTCATTGGTTTTTAGATAGTAAAGAAGATATCCGTTCATCTTATTTTTTGGAAGATGTTGCCACAGAATTTCATGTTCAGGGTTTAGAATTAGACTGGTCTTGTGTTACTTGGGATGCTGATTTCAGATTTTCTGAAAAGGGTTGGCAAACCTTTTCCTTTGTTGGTGATAAATGGCATAATATTAAAAAAGATGAACGCAAAATGTATTTGAAAAATGCCTATCGTGTTTTACTTACGAGAGCGAGGCAAGGGATGGTAATTGTAGTACCAGAAGGTGATTTAGAAGACCATACAAGGAAAACAGAATATTATGATTGTACATATAATTATTTGAAAGAAATTGGTTTTACGATATTGTGACTTAATTCGTAGTAAATAAAAAACAATTTCAACATTCCATTCTGTCGGTGTTACGGTGAAATACGTCACCGATGACGAAATTGAAGATATTGGCTTGTTAAATGCAATAAAAAAAGGTTGAACCGGTAAATATGTTGATACTGAAAGTTTTCTTGAAAAAATATTCAAGACCGATGGATTGATCTGAAATTATTAAATATAGTGGTGGGATAATTGCATATCGTGGATAAAAAAAGAACTAAATCATTGGTGTCTATTAAAAAATGTTAAAAAAAATTGAAGTCCAGATGCATTTGGGAATTGTTATCATCATAAGCTTTATTTTCAACAGAAGCCAAGAGCTCCTGAATGGGATCCTTGACCAGCAAGGAGTTGCCAAGGAT
>CAILKW010000196.1 GCA_903834845.1 uncultured Bacteroidia bacterium
GATGTAGGTATTCATTTCTTCCCTTGTCAAATCAGGTTCTTTAAGTAAATTGGCAAAGCCAAGAATACCGTTCATAGGGGTGCGGATTTCGTGGCTCATATTAGCAAGGAATGCCGATTTGAGGCGGTCGCTTTCTTCGGCTCGTTCCTTGGCTTTAATCAATTCTGATGTTGTTAGTGTTATTTTGGTTATATCCTCAAAAGTTGTAACCACCTGAAATGGTTTGTTTTCATTTGGGTTAAACCGAGGTATTGAATTGATATTAATCCATTTATAATCGTCAATTTGTGGATTAAAAACACCCATTATTGCATTTAATACCGGTTGTCCTGTATTTATGGCAACCATAGCAGGATGTGTTTCGCCGGGGTAAGAAGTTCCGTCTTCGTGTATTGAGCACCACCGCGGATCAACAGATGTTACTCCCTTCATTTGATTGAATGTTAAGCCAAGTATGTTTTCGGCTGCCTCGTTTGCATAAATAATTTCTCCGTTTGCGTTTTGGTAAACAACTCCTTGTATCATATTTTCAAACAAAAACATCAGCTTTTCTTCGCTCTCTTTTATTTGATCCTCTGCCTTTCGGCGGTCAGTAATATCAACAACCTGCATAATATATCCAATACTTTTTGATAAAGAAGCAGGTATAGGGGTTGTAATGATGTCGTAATATGTTAAACCTTTTTTTGATGATTCGTACTGCACTTTCCCGAAATTGAACTGAATTTCATGTCTGACTTCTTCACCTCTTTGTAATTTATTCCACACATCCTCGTATTGGTAGTTCGGGTCGTTTTTCAGGTTGAAATTACCGAGTAAAGAATCGGAATCCAAACCGAACATTTCATTAACTTTTTTATTGCATTTTCTTATTATTCCATTCCTGTCGTATATTTCCAAGGCAATTGGGGAATTGTCGAACAATGTTCGTAGCATTTCCTCGTTCTCGCGAAGTGCTTCCTCAGACTGCTTACGTTCCGATATATCTCTTACAACTGCCAATACCCTGTTTTCGCCCCCTATTTTGGTTGTTTTCAGGCTGACTTCAGCCCAGAAAAAGTCTCCGTTTTTCTTCTTTGCCAACCAGTCGAATGTATGATTTCCAATTTCAATGGCTTTGCGTATGTTATATTGCGCCATTTCTTCATTGTATGGATCAATATTTGCACTCAGATCGCCTATATTTCCCTGCAAAATTTCCTCTTTATTGTTATACCCGTACATTTCAACAGTTCTGTCGTTACAGTCAATCATCTTACCGGTAAGGGCATCGTCAATAAAAATGGCTTCGTTGGTTGAGTTAAAAACCTCCCTGAATTTCTGCTCACTTTCCTGAAGCATTTCCTCAGTTTTAATACGTTCCGAATTCATCAAAGCCTGAGAAATTATGGAAGCAACCGTGCTTACAAATGCCTCCTCATCTGCTTCCCACTTACGTTTATTGCCAATACTCCCCAGACAAACTACTCCGGCCAGCCTTCCTTTTATCAGAATTCCTGCCTCAAGAATTGATGTAATTCCTAATGGATTCAGATAATTATCTCTTAACTCAGCAGTTCGGGGATCGTTTTGCGCATCAAAAGCATGTATCCGGCTTTCTTTACGGATTGCATTGAAATAATTGGGAAGACTCGCTATTTGAATTGAAGCACGGCTTATGTGTTTTTTTGTTGAGGCTTCGAATGACGCGATGCAGTCAAGATTTTTCCCATCCTCCGAAAAGATCCAAATACTTGCTTTTTCTACTCCAATTGTTGAGGAAATTAATTCAGTTATTGAACAAAAACCTTCGTTCAAATCGCTTTTCAGAAGCGATTCATCAACAGCGAGCAAAGCTAAGGCTTCGCGTTGACGTTGGGTTCGCTTTTCACTCTCCCATAGCTTTACCTCAGCCTTTTTCCGCTCGGTAATATCCTGATGAATTGCTACCCAAACTTTTCCATGCTGAGGATGACTAAAAGATGAGACCTGGGCGTAGCTCCTGAAAGTTGTCCCATCTAAGCGGAGGTTTTCGACTTCTCCACTCCAGTTTCCTTTATTGGTCAGGTCTCGTATTATGTCTCTGGCAATGTCATCGGGGCTTTTGTCGGTATGGGCATTTACCGAACTGATATGTTTACCTGTCAATTCACCTTGTGAGGCACCAAACATACGTTCAATAGCAGGATTGGCATAAACGATAATACCGTCAGTAATTCGGGTAAGAAAAACACCCTCGGCCATATTGTCAACTATTTTAGCTTGAAGGTAGAGTTCCTCTTCAGTTTGCTTTCGTTCGGTAATGTCAATATAGACACCCAATATTCCATTTACCTCGCCTTTTACATCACTAAGAGGAGTCTTGCTTGTGATTACTGTAAGGGTTTTGCCTTCGGCGGTTGTAAGCAATTCTTCGATGTTTAGTTTTTTGCATCCGCTTTCCAACACCTTGCTATCGTCGCTACGATACAATTCTGCGCGATCACGCCATTGCATCTGAAAATCGTTTTTCCCGATAATTTCGTTTGTATCAGAGAATCCTGCATCATTAGCAAAAGCCTGATTACAGCCAATATAAACATGATTTTTGTCTTTCCAGAACACCCTTGCAGGTATTGAGTCTATAATTACTTCGATGATTTGTTTTGATTTAAGCAGTTCGTTTAAAAGGTAATTGTTATATCTTTTCTCCGAAATTCCGTCAGAAAATGCAGATAGCATTTCAGCGGTTTTATTAAACTGCGGCAACGACATAACCGGGACTTCATTAAATGCCTCCAAAAAATCCCTCCGACTGACACCTATTTCATCGGCATACTGCATAATGTGCAGTTCATCGGGTTGTTCACTGCGGACCTGACGATCAGCCAATTGCCAATATGTATGCCTCCAACTGTAATTCGGGCTCCGGAATTCCATAAACCGCCAATCAGATAAGGTTGAATTACTGAGGCTGAAGAACCCTCAGGAAAACGGAAGTTTTGCGATTGAAAACAGTTTTCACGACCTTTATCCGTCTTTAAAACAAAGTCGTTGTATAACCTGCAAAAGTTACTTGGTTTGGTAACAGGTGTTCCATCAGAGGCGATAATTATTGAAGCCACACCCGTTGCATCGGAAAGCAAATCCTGCATTCGCTGTATTTCATTGATATCGAAAATGTCGGCAAACTGTATTTGGTTTGCTTTAAGTACTTGTGACATAAGTTCGTTATATTTAATTATTTATGTAATATTCAATAGTTTTTTCAAATGTTCGTAGTCGTAATTTTCGGCGAGTAACATCAGGTATTGTGCAAGTTCTGAATTATCCTTGGGAATACTGTTAATGTATTTTTTCAGGAGCCTCAGATCTGCAATAGCAATTGCCTCCAACATTTGTACTACCATAAGATTTGGCAATTTGGATAAATTTTCAGCAATTACTTCTTCGTCATTTAAGTATTTTTCGTGTGACGAAGGTGATGAATCCTCATAAGTATATTGAATACCAAGCACTTTGGCAATGGTACCAAATAATTCATTTTCCCTGAATGGTTTACAAATATAACCTTGTATTCCCATCGAATCTATTCTTTTCTGTTCGCCTTCAAAAGTACTTGCAGTAAGAACTATAATTGGAGTTTGTTTCCCTTTCTCAGTTGATTTAATACGGCGGGTTGCTTCGTATCCATCCATCACGGGCATACGCAAATCCATCAGGATAAGGTCAGGCGACCATTGTTCAAATTTTGCAATTGCATCTTCGCCGTTTATCGCTTCATTGGTTTCAAAACCAACCAAATTAAGTAGATTTACAACAACCTGCAAGTTTTCTTTTTTATCGTCAACTACCAATATGCGATAATTTTTTTCGCCTTTATCAATGCAAATCACACGGTTAGATGTCTTTTTGTCACCATCTTCAAATACTCCTTCTTTTATTTCGACAAAAAACGTAAACAGCGACCCTTGCCCAACTTCACTCTTAACTGTAATATTGCCGCCCATTAACAATGCTAATTCACGGCTTAGGGCAAGACCCAAACCGGTACCACTCCCTTTGTTAATTCCGGAACTTGTTTGCACGAAATGTTTAAATAGACTTTTTTGTTCAGCTTCCGAAATACCGGGGCCTGAATCCTGGATTTCAACAAACAAAAGGCGTTTGTGGTCATTTAACTTATCAACACGGCTACGAATTGCAATGCCACCCTCGTGAGTAAATTTTACTGCATTCCCGATTAAATTTATAAATATCTGGCGCAATTTGCTATCATCAATAACCACAAAGTGTGGAAGATTCTCAGCAATTTCGAAGATAAACTGAAGATGTTTGGAAAGTGTTCGCTCTTTGAAAATCATACGCATATCATTTAAAAGGGCGTGCAGATCAACGTTTGCGGGGTTTAACACTATCCGACCGGCTTCAATTTTTGAAAGTTCAAGTATGTCGTTGATAAGCGACAGCAGGTGTTCTCCGGCACTAATAATAGAATTATTGTATTCTTTTTGCTTATCTGTTAAAGATTTATCGCGGTTCATCAATTGGGTAAAGCCAATTATTGCGTTTAACGGTGTTCGGATTTCATGCGACATATTGGCAAGGAAAATGCTTTTTGCCTTGTTTGCAGCTTCGGCTCGGTTTGCCATTTCATTGGCTTTTATTGTTGCTGCTTCGAGGGAGGCATTGGTTTCATAGAGAATCTTTTCTGCCTGCTTGCGAGCAGTGATGTCAACGCCAATTCCGGCAATGCCCACGTTGTTGCCCTGAGCATCGCGTAAAAGGGTGTTGCTCCAGTCTATAATCCGGCGTTCACCGTTGCGCGTGATAATTTCATTCTGATTATACAGCGGTACTTTTCCTTCTTTCATGCCCTGTAAAAGAACATGCCGCACTTCGGTTTCTGGTGGGATGAAGAGTTCGAACCAGTTCTTGCCCAGCACTTCTTCAATTTGCCAACCGGTAAGTTTTAGAAAGTAATCGTTGGCAAAAGTGATGTTCCCATTAATGTCCAGCATTGCGCTTATTAGGTTAACATATTCCATAATGTTGCGAAAACGCCGCTCACTTTCACGTAGCACATCTTCGGCCTGCTTGCGTTCGGTAATGTCGCGTTCGATATACAAAACGCCGGTTGGATTGTTGTAGGCATCGCGCAAAATATTGGCATTGGCCTCACTATAAAATGTGGATCCATCTTTGCGAACCATCAGGTATTCGGCTGCACCGGTTAAATTGCCATTGAACATTTCAGTCATATAATAAAATGCCTTTTCGTGATAGCTTGAATGGACAAATTCCAAAGTATTTCTACCTAAAAGCTCTTGACCAGAATCATAGCCCCACATAGAAGCAACTTTTGCCGTTACAAACTGTATAGTTCCATCTAATGCAGTAATGGCAATACC
>CAILKW010000197.1 GCA_903834845.1 uncultured Bacteroidia bacterium
CCACCGGAATCACCGCTCCTTTTGCCACCATCCTTTCCACCCATACCTTCATGCATGTTGTTCACCAACATATAACAGCAAATGGCAAAAATAATAAGGGAGATTGTGGCATCTATAACTACTTCTACCACTCAAATCATAATTTTTAAATCATGATATTATTCTTTTAAAATTCCGAATTTTCACTTCCTTGTTCCTCATCCCGATCATCTTTATCATCTTTGCCATTGGCCTCCTTGTTAAGGCGGAATGTCAGCGTTAATTGAATCTGTCTCGAATGAAACTGGTTCTCACTTCTTGAATACAAGCCTTCGCTGTCAACAACAGAACTTCGCTTACGACTGTTGAATACATCCCGAACATTCAATGCCAAGGTGCCATTGCCCTTAAATACGTCACGGGTTATCCCGAAGTCAACATACCAGGAAGCCAGATCTTTACCTTGTGGGGTAATTCTTGGGGCACGGTAATTCAGCGTTGACTGAAAATCATATTCCGATAACTTAAAAGCCAATGAGGAACGGTTTGTCCATGAATATGTTTCACTCGTAAAATCTTTCTGATTGTAATTTCCTTTGGTTATGGCCTTGTAAAAATTGAAATTCGAATTAAACCTTAAATCCCTAACCGGTTCATAAGTGAAGTTCATTTCAAAACCTAATGCATTCTGAACAGACAAATTATAAGGCACAACGTGTGTAATTCCCACAGAATCAACAGACGAAAACCGCTGGATTACCCCTGTGCGGTGGCGATGGTAAACGGTTGTAAGGAAGTTGAGTTTTTCGGAATCCAATAAATAGCCAAGTTCATAAGAGTTTGTGTATTCCGGGTTTAAGTCGGGGTTTCCCTGGTTGAGAATTCGAGAATCGGCAAAACCATCATAAGGCATCAAATCGCGGAAATTTGGTCGGTTCAAACGACGGCTGTAACTAAGCTGTAAAGTATTCATATCGGTCAGTTTATATGAAAAACTTGCACTTGGGAACAGATCAAGGTATGACCGGTGGTTTATCTCATTGGTTTTGATCAGTTTAGTGGTGATATCCGAGTATTCGCCCCTCAAACCGGCCTGTATCGAAACTGGGTCAAATTCATAGCTTGACATCAGATAACCGGCATGAATCTTCTCAGTATAATGCAGATTATTGGCATAAGCCGGGAACGTAATCCAATTCAATGAGTTATCCTGTCGATCGAGGTAATATTTGCTATCAACGATCCGCAGATTGCTTTTGAGACCGGTTTCGAATTTGCCATCCTCCAAAAATGGGTGGATATAATCGGCCTGAAGCAAATAATTGTATTCGTTTTCGGTATTCCCCGAACGCTCATTTAAATTGTTAATGCCACTCGCATTGTATTGTTTGATATCGGAATTTTCGGGTTCGGTAGTCTGCATCCATTTAAAATCCATCGTAAACTCCTGATCTTCTTTATCGAACTTCTTTTTATAGCTTAGGGCCGCTTCAAAATTGTTCTCATTTGCCTTTTCAATTTGATTCCGGTTTGAGGACTGAAGGAATTTGTTATTGATGTCATAGTCGGTATATTCAATTTTCTCTTCGTTCTTATCCCGGGAATTTTCATACATAAACGAACCGGTCAGAATGCTTTTCTCCGAGAAAAAATAATCCATCCCAAATATAAAGTTGTTAGACAAACCACTGCGGGTATTGGTCATTTTCTCATTAAAGATAAAGGACGTATCAGCACCAACATACCTCTGATAAGTACTTCCCTTCCCCGGTTCTGACCGATAGGAAACGCCATAATTTGAGAAGAAATTCAAATTGTTTTTACGGTAATTAATACTGTATGAACCACCCAGAAACATTGGGTAACCCGCATTTGCAGTGAATACCCCATTCAATCCCTTATTTTTGTTTTTCTTCAGTACAAGATTGATGATTCCGACCTCACCGGCTGCATCGTAACGTGCCGAAGGATTTGTAATCACTTCAATTTTGTCAATGATGTCGCCTTGAAGTTGCCGTAGCGCGTCTGTACTTTTGAGTCCTACCAAACCTGATGGCTTTCCGTCAACCAGAATCCTGACATTCTGGCTACCACGTAAAGTCACCGTCCCATCCATCTCAACAGCAACAGAGGGTACGTTATTCAGTACATCTGCGGCACTGCCACCGAGACTGGTGATATCGGAACCAACATTAAATACCTTTTTATCAAGGTTCAACTGTAATTGACTTTTTTGTCCTTTAATCACTACCTCATCTATTAATTCTGATGTTTCGGCAAGAACGATCTTACCCAGAATAACTTCTTTGTTTAAAACTTTAATCCCCGGAATGGTTTTAGTTTCGAATGATAAAAATGAAATTTTCAGATAATAATTACCGGAAGTGGTCTTAATCTCGAACTTCCCTTTTTCATCAGTTGTAGAACCATTTAAATAGGTTGAGTCCAAACTGTTGTATAATGCTACGTTTGCAAAGGGAATTGGAACATCTTTTTTGTCGGTAATATTACCCTTTATTTTAGGCTCAATAACCGGTGGTGTCTGTGCCATTGCCATTACTATCCAAAAGAACAGCAAGCCGGAAGTGATTATTGTTTTCAAATCTATCAATTTAAATTAAGTGTTGTGAATAAAATGGAATTCTACTATTTTTTTAGGTTGCTAAAGTTCTTTTACCCCTTAGCAATTTTAAGGTTGTACGGTAGTACCATTCCAATTTTTGAATGATATGTATGATGATAAGCCCAATTAGTACATACGAGGTAAATTCGTGTATTCCCTTAAAATTTACAAAGTTTCGTGGAACGATTTCCAGCCACAGGAATATTCCCGAAATGGCCATCAGAACAAAGAAAACTCCTGTGGCAAACAATAGTTTATTGTTGAGGATCAACTTCAATGTGAAAAACTTTTTAAACCAGTTCCAGTGCTGAATGGTATGGAACAACATTAAGGCAACCATTGCAAGTCCAAAATAGACATGGGTATTATTTTTCTCTCTGTCAGGCAACGTTCCTGTCATTTCGCTGCTCTCCGGTCTCTGGAATTCCCTAAAATCGGGCACAATGCTCATTGTATTCAGATTGCGGTCTTTGCTGATATGATTTCTGTCCATTCCCTCAGGGCGTCCGCGATGGCCACCACCTTCTTTCCCGTCAAACACGCCGGTTTGTGTTGCTACAGCAAAAGTCACGATCAGAAGGATATTAACCAGGTATTTCAAAGGCAGTGATTTAATTATTGTTCTCATGGCGATATACTTTTAAAATTAATAACACCGCAAACATAGTACGCCATTACCGTTGAATTATCAGAAAACCATGTGAAGCTGAAAAATAGCAAGGTGAACTGTCCTGAAAATAGGGTGAAGAGTTAATTATAGAGGTTAAAATACCCGAAAATAGGTGGCACTTTGATATGAAAAATCAAGTTTGGATTGATAGGTTGAAATGAGGTATTTGTTAAAATAATTGGGGTCAATAAGCTGAAGAGGCTGTTCCAAAAGGGTTCAAAATAAGATATTTGGCTGGTTTCTTGGTGAAATCTTAGTGGCTTTGTGGCTTTGTGGCAGATAATCAGATTGCCACAAAGACACCAAGTCACCAAGGATCACAAAGTCCTGCAAAAATCAGGATTTAATAAAAGTATTGTTCCTCAACTCTTTGTAAGCCAATTCAATTTCTTTTTCTGTGTTCATAACGATTGGTCCGTACCAGGCTATGGATTCCTTGATCGGTTTACC
>CAILKW010000198.1 GCA_903834845.1 uncultured Bacteroidia bacterium
GCTTGCTCCTTCAATAATACGTCTCCTTCATTGGTAGCTTTCACATATTCAGGATGACTAACTGTCAATCTTACTCGCTCTGGTAGAGATGCATTGATGTCATTCAATAATTTTTGGGATATTGGATCTTGAGGTGTTACCAAATAATGAGGTCTTCCTACCGAATTGTATCCCTCTGGTCTGTAAGTATAAATAATGGATGCTTTTAATTGGTTCGTTTCGGGTTCGGGTAAATAAGCCGACTTTAGATTATTTCCAGCTCCATAAATATAAGAAGCGGTTGATCCAATGATTGGAAAACCTGACTCTGATTCAAGGCCAATGTAATTAGTAGTCAGGTATAGGCTGTCCTGGGCTTGAGGAAGTTTTAAAATAACATCTATACGCCCATCTGCTTTAGATGTGTAAGTGCCAATAAGTTGAGCCTGAGTATTTGGGGATTCAGAAGTACCCGGATAATTGAGATAAATTGACACTGGCACCCCCGATAAAATGGAGTTTGAGTTTTGAACAAGTATTCCAATTGAAACATCTTTCGAAGTTTCAAAACTAAAGGTCGTTGGTATTACAAGATCCTTTGTCGTTTTGGTCGAAGGATCAATTACTAATGGTTCGGTGTTTGTGATTTTTTGACATGACCACAGATCTAAAATCAAGATGCAAACTAAAAAAATTATTGCCTTTTTCATATTGTTGTTCTTAGAGATATTTAATAAAAATACTAAAAAAAATGTAAAAATCAAGTAAACCAGAATTAATTTTCCAATTCTAAAATACGAGGTGTCATAAATCGTGCCAAAATAATCTTTCGAAATTACAACGTTTGATTAATGATATATATTAGATTGTAAATATCTGAATATAAAAACAATACAATTATAATTGGAATGATTATAAATTGTATATGATGTGTTTTTTTTGCTCTGATTTTATTTGATTTAATGTAAGAAATTTCACCGTAAGTAAAAAATATTTGTCGCTAATCCGTCTTGTATTAAGATAGCCATGGTAGTCTGAAACCTCAAATTGAGTAAAAAAAACCATCAATATATTTGATGGTTTTTCGTTTTTTTCGGGATATTTTTTTTAGGTTATTTTTCTGCCTTTTGAAGGTAATCCTTCAGTTCAAAAAGCAATTCTTTGGTGGTTATTTTCAATTCAGCAAAGATTTGAGGAATTTCTACTTCTGACTTATTTTTGGCCGATTCTTCTAATTTTCGGGTTAGTTCATAGGCCTTTGGTGCCATGTAATTGGATATTACACTTTTAAGACTATGGGCATTAAATGCCAGATTACTAAAATCTTTATCTTCAATATTCTTTTGAAGGTTGCTTATCCTGTTGTCATATTCGTCAACGAAGATATCAATAACTTCCTTGATGATCTCTTTATCATAGTACTGAAAATTTTCATTGAATTGATCCCAATCAATAACTGCCATCACTTTAAATTTTTTTGTTTATTATTTCAATCTTTGAATACAATCTTTAAGACTATCGCTCCAATAAGGAATTTTAATTTTATACATCTCTTTTATTTTTGATTTATTCAGGACACTAAAGCATGGTCTGGAAGCTGGTAAAGGGTAATCCTTCGTAAGAATTGGCTTTATATTACAACTGATACCGGAAAAAGCCAATATTGTTTTGGCAAAATCGTACCAGCTGGTAACTCCCTCATTTGAATAATGGAACAAATCTGTTCCGGATCGCTGAAGTTCAAAAGGTATCGCATCAAGAATCACTTTGGCAAGATCTTTTGCATAAGTTGGTGTTCCAACCTGATCAAAAACCACATTAAGTTCGTCACGTTCAGAGCCGTACTTAACCATTGTTTTCACAAAGTTATTTCCAAATGAAGAATACAACCACGATGTGCGTAAGATGAGTCCTTGAGCAGCAAATTGAAGAACAGCATTTTCGCCTGCGAGTTTACTTCGTCCGTAAGCTGACTGCGGATTTGTTATTTCTAATTCGTTATAAGGGAGATAGGACTTTCCATCAAAAACATAATCTGTAGATACATGAACAAGCAAAGCACCAATTTTGGTGGCTGATTTTGCAAGGTATTCAACTGCTGTCGCATTAAGGAGAAAGGCAGTACTTTCATCCGCTTCAGCCTTGTCAACCGCTGTATAGGCAGCACAATTAACAACTGCATCAGGTTGGTTCGCTGAAAAAAAATCTTCTACCTTCCCAATATCTGTAATATCAAGCTCATCAATGTCGGTGAACATAAAATCTAAATCAGGATAATCTTCCGCTAATATACGTATTTCATTTCCTAATTGTCCTTTTGAACCTGTAACAAGAATTTTCACCCGTGTTTTATATTAAATGTCTTCAAATTAAATAATTGAAGCAAAATAATCAATTGTTTGTTGCAGACCTTCCCTAAGCTGTATTTTGGGTTCCCAATTAAGTTCTTTTTTCGCTAAATCAATATTTGGCTGACGTTGTGTCGGGTCGTCAGGGGGCAATGGCATTCTCACAATATTTGATTTTGAATTTGTTAGCTCAATAACAAGTTCTGCTAATTGAAGAATTGTGAATTCGTTGGGATTCCCTATGTTGACTGGCCCGGTGAAACTGTCATCTGAAGCCATCATTCGTATCATTCCCTCAATAAGATCATCAACATATTGAAAACTTCGGGTTTGCTGTCCATCTCCATAGATTGTGATATCGTTATTTTGGAGAGCTTGAACAATAAAATTCGATACTACTCGTCCGTCATGAGGGTGCATGCGAGGGCCATAAGTGTTGAAAATCCTGATTATTTTGATTTTAACATTATTCTGTTTGTTGTAGTTAACAAACAGTGTTTCAGCCGACCGTTTCCCCTCATCGTAGCACGAACGTTCTCCGATTGGGTTCACATGTCCCCAATAGCTTTCAGTTTGTGGATGTATTTGTGGATCGCCGTAAACCTCGCTGGTTGATGCCTGGAGTATTTTTGCTTTTATACGTTTTGCCAGTCCTAACATATTTATTGCCCCCATGACTGAAGTTTTTATTGTCTTGATGGCATTGTACTGATAATGAATAGGAGAGGCGGGACATGCCAGATTGAAAATTTCATCAACTTCGATAAAGAATGGCATCGTAACATCGTGCCTGATCAATTCGAAGAAAGGGTTATCCAGCAAATGAACGATGTTTTGCTTTTGACCTGTGAAATAATTGTCAAGACAAACAACCTCATTACCTTCACTAAGAAGGCGATCACAAAGATGTGATCCCACAAAACCGGCTCCGCCGGTAACTAATACTTTTTTCTTAATCATTTCGGCTATTATTTTGTTGTGTCAATTCCGATGCAAAAATAGTTGAATCCTATATTTTTCATTTCGTCAACCTCATAAATATTTCTGCCATCGAAGATAACGGGTTTATTCAATAATTTCCTTACTATTTTGAAATTTGGCACTTTAAATTCAGGCCACTCAGTTACAATTAGCAGACAATCGGCATCAATAAGAGCTTCATATTGATCCTCTGAATAAGTAATAGTATCACCAAGAGTATGTTTAGCTTCTTTCATTGCAATAGGATCATAAGCTTTAACGCTTGCTCCGGCTTCCAACAATTTTTGGATGATTACCAAAGACGGAGCTTCACGCATATCATCGGTTTGTGGTTTAAACGATAAACCCCACATAGCTATGGTTTTATTCTTTATGTCTCCATCATAATATTTCAGCATTTTATTGTAGAGTACCGATTTTTGATCAACATTTACGGCCTCGACAGCTTTGAGTACGCGCAATTCGTAGTTGTAATCTTCTGCGGTATGAATCAATGCCTTAACATCTTTAGGAAAACACGATCCTCCGTAACCGATGCCTGGATAGATAAATTTATTACCAATTCTGGAGTCCGAACCAATTCCTTTGCGAACCATATTTATATCTGCCCCAACAATTTCGCAAAGATTAGCGATATCGTTCATAAAGCTGATCTTTGTTGCCAGCATCGCATTTGCCGCATATTTTGTCATTTCAGCCGATATAATGTCCATGAAAATAATGGGATGTCCATTCAAGGTAAATGGTTTATATAGGCTTTTCATCAAATCCTCAGCTTTAGGTGAGTCAAGTCCCACAACAATACGATCTGGTTTGAGAAAGTCAGTTATGGCTGCACCTTCTTTTAGAAATTCCGGATTTGAAGCAACATCAAATGGAATATCAACTCCCCGTTTATCTAATTCTTCCTGTAGGGCTTTTCTCACTTTCTGAGCTGTACCAACGGGAACTGTGCTTTTTGTTACAATTAGCAAATAATCCTTCATGTTTTTCCCACAGTCACGGGCCACGCTTAAAACATATTGAAGATCAGCACTTCCATCTTTATCAGGAGGAGTGCCAACAGCAGTGAATAATACTTCGCAGTCCTCAAGGGCTTCCGAAATATCTGTTGTAAACTGTAATCTCCCTTTTTTCATGTTTCGAAGAACCATGTCTTCAAGGCCAGGCTCATAAATAGGGATAATTCCATTTTTCAAATTTTCAATTTTCTTTACATCAATGTCAACGCATACTACTTCAATACCAACTTCTGCGAAACATGTTCCGGTTACCAGACCTACGTAACCACTTCCTACAATAGCGACTTTCATTTTGTTGGGGTATTAGTTTCAAAATAATAACAAAAATAATCATTGTTCGACAGAAATCTCAAAATTGAATAAGATTCTGTTTATTTTATTGTTTTTTTTACGAATTGTGATGGTAAAATATTTTGCTGTTTTTTTATGTTGATAATTAGGGATTGGAATTTGGCAATACTATATTTGTTGGCGATTTCTACTGAAATTATGCAACTAAGAGGGAAAATACAGAAATAATATTTACAATTTTATGAATTTACCGGAACTTGCATAAATACCTGAACGGATGGTATAAATGTAAGTTCCTGATTGAATTTTTGATATGTTTGATTGTATGGTAGGGTTATCGGTAGGGAAATACAGTTCTTGGAATTGAGCAATCATTATACCGCTCAAATTGTATATTTTCAGAAAAACTTCAGCGTGTGATTCATCTGGCAAACTGAATATTAAAAATTCTTTCACCGGATTTTGTAAGAGTTTGATTTTATTTTCAGAAATTTTAGGTTGAATTATTACAGCGGTTGGTGGTTCGTATTCTAAGGCTCCAATATCCGATTTTATGCCAATCGGACGTGGAAAGCCTAAAAAATCAGATTTAATCTTTTTATCAATATCCGCAGCATCAATTAGCGGAGAACCTGCGACTAATTTAAAATCGTTGACTGTTTTCATATTCTGTGAGAAAAAACCTGCTGATGTTGAGTTTCTTGCGAGGTAGTTATTCTGTAGAATCACATCTGATTCAGCATATTGTAGCATAACGTATGAATCTTTTCCTTTGAAACTGGTATTACCGTTTTCATATAAATCATAACTTCCGGGATTTATAATAATATTTGATGCAATAAGATTTTTTTTACTATTTACACTTGAAAACCGGATGCCGTCAGATTTCGGATTGATTATATTGTTGTGCTGAATGTAAAAAGACGAGTCTTTCTGAATAGATGTATCAGTTACAAAAATACCGTGTTTTCTTTGAACAGGATCTGTAGGTTTAAAGCTCAGACCTGCATCAATAATTATGTTGTTGAAAACTCTGGTCCCGCCAAGTCCATGACATTCGATTCCATTTCCTTTGCCCTGACTTATAAAATTGTTGTAACAATCGGCCTTCGTTCCACCACCAATTATTATTCCCGACATTTGGGCTCCTACCTCAGCTTGACTGTCATAAGTAACCGTATTATTATAAATTTGGCAGTTATTTGAGGCCGAACTTACCTGAATGCCATCCCATCCCGAATATTTGACGATATTATTGAAGACTTTTACCCCATCGAGTAAACTTGGCATAAGCAATACATCTTTTTCATTACACTTAATTGTTTGCCCGTAGTAATGTGTGTTTCCAATATAAAAACCTTCAGCTCCTACATTTGCAACATAATTGTCGTGAATAATAGTATTATATTGTGTAAAAGTACCTCTTACCGAAGAAAGATCGCAGTCGGGATCTGTTTTGGCGTACATGCCTCCGCTAAAACAATTTTCAATTGAAACATGGTCAATCTCAAAGTCTGAGCTCAACTCGCCGATTCCCATACCACTACCAGTAGCAACGCGTTTTATTTTAAATCCATAAGTTTGTTTAGAGTCACCTGTGCCAGTAAATTTAAAATACCTGCAATTTCGGATAGATATTCCGTAATAATGGTCTGTGTCAATAATTACCTCACCACCTAAATTAATCATTACAATTGGCTTTCCGGGAGCTCCCTGAAAGTTTTGAATCAAAAGGTAATCACGGTTTCCTGCCATGAAAAAAAGTGTATCACCTGACTTAACATCTTTAAACTCCTTTGCGGCAGCATCAAGAAACAGCTTATCCGCACTAACCAGATAACTTGTTTTTTGACCAGCAGCCAATTGTACGATCGGCGGTAGAAATAAAAGAATCAGTATTGTTAATCTATAAACCATATTAATTAAATATCATTTTATGTGCCACGTTTTGCACGTTCCCAGTTAACTGATTGTGAGCCTTTTAAAAAACGTTTAAATCCCAAAAAAACAGATAAATTCATAATAAAAAAGTAATAAGGAACAAATAGCAATTTTATACTAATCGATCTGTTTTCGAGATACCATCCTAACAAGGCACTCAAATAGAACAACAACTGAAGCCAAAATAAGATGCAGTAAAATCCGAAGTTCAGTATTCCTTCTTCTATAGCTAATATCAGGCCTGTAGGTATTAGTAATAATAGTGATAAAGGAGCAAGTGTCCAGCGCAAAACCCTGTGTGAAATATACTGAAAGGATAATGTGCCGTATTTAAAAATATTCAGCAAAGAAGAAAGCCGGAAAACCGATTGTAATCCTCCTGCTGAAATCCTGATTTTACGTTTTAGTTCTTCTTTTACGTTGGCTGAGGCTGATTCAATTGCATACGCTTCGGGGTCGTATTGGATGGTATAACCTTTTTGGGCCACTCTAAGTGAGATAATAAAGTCATCAAGCAAGGTATCTTTTTCAACTTCCTGATAAAGTTCTGTTCTGATAGAAAACAACTCACCTGCTGCACCTACTACCGAATATAGTTCTGCATCCCATTTTTTGAGCGTTGATTCATATTTCCAGTAAAATCCTTCTCCGGCACCAACAGCAATATCTTTATCTTTACCAAAAATTCGTTTTTCGCCTGAAACACAGCCAACTTTGGGATTGCTGAAAAGATTGACAATTCTGCGGATAGATTCTTTTCCAAGCATAGTATTGGCATCGCAAAACACAACGATTGGAGTTTTAATCAATTTCATTCCTCTGTTCATTGCACCAATTTTTCCGCTTCGTTGCGGAAGATGATGCACTTCGACTCCGTCAAATTGTTTTAGCAAATCGGGTGTTCCATCGTCTGATCCATCGGTGACCCAAACTATGTGCAGCTTATGAGGCGGATATTCCAACTCACGCGAGTTTTTTACTTTTTCAGCAACGAAATCTTTTTCGTTATAGGCTGCAATAAATAAAGTTACATCTGGTTCATAATCAGTATTTTCGATTCGAGATTTGGCAATCCCGAACAATCGTCTGATTTTAATAATAACAAAAAGCAACAACCCGTAACCAATGTATGTATAGAAGACGATAAAAAGCAGAGACCAGAATAATATTTGCATAACTATCATAAGCGTTGAAGTTTATATGATTATTATTTTGTTTTTTTTGCATAAATGTTAAACTCATCGATAATTCCAAATTCAAATGGAGCAATTTTACTCAAAGTCTCTTTAATAGAGGCGTATCCGGAATGTTTATATTCCGTCACGAAAGTGATATTGGGATAATGTAGGATAAAATCGGTGGCACCACGAATAGCTTCAAGTTCCATTCCTTCGATATCGAGCTTTATAAGAATATTATCATTAATGCTGATATTTAACTCTGGGAGTAAAGAATCTAAAGTCCGGATTTCTACCATGCAATTTACCGTATCATTATCATTTGCAATGTGGGATGCACCTGTGTTAATAGGGTTAAAAACAAAATTGGCTCTAAAATTTTTGTCCCCTAAACCAACTGGTAATGCTTTAACCTTTGAATTTAAATTATTTAAGTCTATATTTTTAATAACTACTTCATAATTATTGAGCACTGGTTCGATGGCAATACAACGGATTCCATAGCGTGAAAGCAAAATGCTGTAATCACCAATGCAAGCACCACCATCAATAAATACTGTGTATTCATTGATGCGATTGAGTAAATACTTCTTTACACTCCATTCATAGTAAAAATTGGCAAATTGGAAGTCATTGGTGTTTTTTCTGCAAAAAAAAGTTCCGGCAGAAGTTCTGATTATTCTATCAGAAGAGTGTGATGATTTATTCAAAACATACTTTACAGAAGCAATTATGGAACCCAGATCACCATGCTTCAAATAATCCAAAAAATACCGTGTGTATGTAATTGCTTTGTTCATATTTTCGTTTTGAGGGGTTTTTAAATATTTATAACTATTCTTTATTTTAGTATGTTGGATAAATTCCTTTAAGAGACTTTCTGTTTATTTGACAAAAGTCTTTCGATTATATCTCCGAAGAGTTCAGCTTTGTTTTCCCAAGAGTTTTTTTCGGCAAATTCAACCCTCTTTTTAATTTTCTCCAAACTATCAGATTCGATTTCTTTAGCTATTGCACTACAAAAGGATTCTTTGTCGGTTGTAAAAGACACTACTTCGTTGAATTCAGGCAATTTGGCAAAGGAAGTAATAACCACAGGTACACCGACTGTTAGAAACTCATTAATTTTCAATGGGTAAGTGTTTTTATTATATTCTGTGCAAGTATATGGAATTATTCCAACATCACAATTCTTTAATAGGGCAGGTACTTCATAGGGTTTAACAGGAGGTATGAATATTACATTGTTATACTTTGACAGATTTTGTTCAATAGCTTTGTTCATTAATTCACCCACAAACTCAAAATTATATTCGGGCAAATGCTGTACGGCATATTCAACTGTTTCCAGATCAAAACGATGATCAAGACTGCCAATGTACCCGACCTTTTTTCTGATGTTGGTTGAATTAAGTTCTGTTTTTACCATACTAATGAATAACTTGAAATCAACCCCATTTTTTACAACATGTATTTCCTGGTTCAGACTACGTTTTGAATTTGCAAGAAAATCGGAAGTAACAATCACACCATCCACTTTTTGAGTGAATGAATCATCATACTCAACAGCTTTCTTTCCGTATCTGCGTGTATCAGAGCCATCATAACAATAGAAGACATGCAGCTTTTCCTTGAGTTTACCCAAAAGTTTATTGCCATAAATTGAATTGTATGCGTTTACGCAAACCGGATTGCTCATATTCAGTTTTTTCATGGCACATTTCACTGAACTTGCATATATATAGGTATTAACTTTAAAAAGCATCTTATATATCCAGTCTATCTTTATAAATTCAACAGGAAGAACAGGAGGAATCACTAAATGGTGAACTCTTGTTTCATTGGATGTCAGTTTTATAACCAGTCTTTTTTGAAGTCCCAACATTCTGGAAACGGGTGCTCTGCTTTTTCCCAACCATGTTGATATTATATCTTTAATCGTATAGGGATATTCGACAAAAAGAATAGTATTATTTCGTGCAAGTAACGACATGATTTGCACAGTTGATTTCGTGTAAAAGCCTTCCCAAGTGGTATTTGACACGCACACAATGTTTTCGTTGCTAATCATACTTTTTGTATATTGGTTTTATTAATTTTTATTTTGCATTGGCTTATATTTTGTAAAATTACGATTTGGCAATATTAGGTAAATTAATTGATTTTAGTTTCAACCATTCGATAAATTTCCAGTACGTTTTGTGCCATCGCTTTCCATGAAAAACGTGCAGATTGTTCAAATCCCAAAGAAATTAGTTTAACTCTTAGTTCTCGATCATTGATCAGCTTGATCATTGCTTCAGTTATCTCTTCAGGTTTGAATGGATCAATTATGCAGGCTGCATCTCCTGCAACTTCGGGCATTGATGATGTGTTGGAGGTAATAACAGGCACCCCACATGCCATTGCCTCGAGCATGGGAATACCGAAGCTTTCGCGCAACGAAGGATATAAGAATACCTCACTTTGGCAATAAATTGCTGGTAAGTCGGTATTTACAACGTATCCCGTAAGTATAATTCTGTCAATCAAAGATTTATCACCAATTTCAATAAGAAGTTTATCCAGTTCGTTACGATCGTAATCGAGCATTACCAATCGGTAATCACTTCCAGAGCGTTTAATAAAGTCTGAAAACGCTTTCAATGTACCTTTGGTATTTTTTTTGGGATCTGTATTACCAAGAAAAAAGAAAAAATGATCAGGAAGTTTATATTTTGTTTTAACACGTTGTAATTCAATTTTATCTGTAACAGGTTTAAAGTGTTCGCTCACTCCATTGTAAACAGCCATTAAACGATTATCTCCTTTTATTCCGAAGAACTGTGCAATTCTGTTTTTTTCGAAATGAGAAACTGTAATGATTTTTCGGCTTGTTTTAAGGATACGAGGAATTACTAATCGGCGGTAAATATTACCAATTTTTTGATAGAGAGTTCCGCTCCCTTTTAATATTTTCAGGTAACCGCTTTCCATGTATATAATATCGTGAAGGGTAACAACCAGAGGTATTTGGGTGTTAACTGGTGCTGTGTTGCTTGTGCAATGAAGTATTTGGCAACCATTTTCTCGGGCTGCACGCGGCAGTGAAAATTGCTCCCAAAAAGGGTAAAAACCTCCTTTTAGTTTCACAATCTTAAAATTGTCAGTTTGTTTCAAAACTGAGTCATCGTCATCAGGTTTGACAAAAATTACGTACTCATTTTCATGATCAATTTCCTGTAGGTTTCGTATCAGCTCAAGAGCTACCATGTCCATACCATGTTTTTTTGTGCGAAAAAGCCGTTGTCCTTCTATCCCGATTTTCATAATTTCAGAGTTTTATGTTTATTTTTTACTTTGAATGTGTTAATCTATATAATTATTGCAATTGAGCTTCATTCAGTGCATTTTGCATAAGGGAGCCCATTTTTCAATTCCTATTCTTACCTGATCGATGGTTAAAGGCTTGCTGATGTAATCATCCATTCCTGCCGAAAGGCATTTTTCCTTATCAGAGCTGAGTGCATTTGCAGTCATTGCAACGATCAAAGGTTTTTTATCACCCCATTGGGAAATAATTTGCCGGGTAGCTTCTAAACCATCCATTTCGGGCATCTGAATGTCCATGAATATTATATCAATTTTCATTCTATTTAGTGCTTCAATTGCTTCATATCCGTTAGCAGCAATATGAATGGTATAACCCAACATTTCGAACATTCTCAAGATTAATTTCTGATTGATTGCATTA
>CAILKW010000199.1 GCA_903834845.1 uncultured Bacteroidia bacterium
GGCTATGATTTTAGATATTCCTGCCGACAGGGTCAAATATCTTGAAGAACTTAAAAAAAGTTACCGGTTATTTTTGCTTAGTAACACTAACGAAATCCATCGGAGAAAATTTCATAATGATTTTGAGGCAGATTTTGGCTATCCGTTTTATGATTTATTCGAACACAATTTCTATTCTCATGAAATGGGGATGAGAAAACCTAACCCTCAGATTTTCCTTCATGCATTGAAGGAGGCAAATCTTGTTCCTGAGGAAACAGTTTTTATTGACGATATGGAGGACAATGTTGCAGCAGCTATGACAACAGGTATGAGAGGACTATATATTCAACCGGGAACTTTGCTTGAAAGTCTGCCGGATTACCTGAAAGAATAGCTAACCTTCAATCAGGCGGACAAAATAATTCCAGACCGGATCATTTGGTGGCGAGGCAACAATTGAGATTTCATCACCTGTTACAGGGTGGGTAAATTCGATTTTTCGGGAGTGGAGATGAATACCACCATCGGCATTTGATCGCGAAAAGCCATATTTGAGGTCACCTTTTATGTGTAACCCAATGGCAGACAACTGCGCTCTGATCTGATGATGACGACCTGTATGCAACTCGATTTCAATCAAATGAAAACGATCAGATGATCCCAGATAATGATAAGTTAAACATGCTTTTTTAGAATCTTTTTTTTCGTTTAAATATGCAAACGACTTATTTTGCTTTGCATCACGAACCAGCCAGTGGTCTAATTGACAATTCGCTATTTCAGGTTTTTTGTCAACCACTGCCCAATATGTTTTGTTAATTTCCTGATCTTCTTTGAACATTTCATTAAGACGGGTGAGTGCTTTTGTAGTTCTGGCGAATAGTACAGCTCCACTTGTAGGTCGGTCGAGACGGTGAGTCACACCTAAGAAGACATTACCTGGCTTTTTGTATTTTTCTTTAAGATAATCCTTTACATCGTCACCAAGTGTTTTATCACCTGTTTTATCACCTTGTACAATATCCCCGCATCGCTTGTTTATGGCAATGATATGGTTATCCTCGAAAAGAACAGTTAATTGTGTCATATAACAGTTAAATTTCAAATAATTAATTGTAAGGCATACTTAGAAATTTTCCTTTTTAAGTAGTTCAACTACTTCATATACTATTGGGCAAAGTTCTCTGTTAAGCATTGTAAGATCAAGAAGCTGATAGAATCTGCGCCGATCAGTATGTGGATATTCGTGACAGGCTTTTGGTCTGTAATCGTAAATCATGCAGTAGTTATCCGGCATTAGAAACGGACAGGGTGTATTATTAAAAACGTACCATTGATCTTCGTCAATATGGAGATAACGGTTAATGAAGTCAACCTCTTTCATTTTTTGGCGGTGAGCAATCCGCTCGATATCCCTATCGGTAATCATGGGACTAATTGATTTGCAACAATTACCACATGTTAAACAATCGAATTTTTCGGATACCTTATCATGTATCCGATGAGTGATATCATCGAGTGTCTTAGGCTTTTTTCTTTTTAGTTTGCTGAAAAAAGCATTGGTCTCCTCCTGATTCTGTCTGGCAAGAGCTTTAACATTGTTTTTATCTGCCTCCATCCTGTTGAATTGAAACTAATCTGGCAATAAATTTTTTCATTTTGATCTGGGCAATAAATAATCCGCTAATTACCACGGCAATACCTACAATTTTTCTGAATGTAAGCGGCTCATCCAGAATATACCATGCAAAAATTGCAGTCAAAACCGGAATAATATTGATAAAAATATTGGCATTATTCATACCCAGGTTTTTAAGGCTGTAAGTATAAAGTATAAACGCAAGACATGAGGCAAATACAGCAAGTTTTAAAATTGCAACGAATGCGTGTAAATTAAATGGTGTAGTTAACAGTGTTTTACTTTCAAAAATCAGCCAAAGAGGAAGAAAGAAAAAGATTCCTATGAAATTTTGGTAAGTAATAATAGTTGTGGCATTATACTTATTTGATAGATTTTTAAGAATTACCGTATAGGCAATGGCGGAGAATACAGCCAGAAATTCAAGAGCAATTCCAAGAGGTGATGCGATAAAATTTAGTGAATCATCAAAAACAACGATTCCGACTCCAATGAATGACAAAATAATCCCAATAAAATTACGAATTGAAAGTTTTTCATTATGATAACGAGAAGCAGCAATGGGTGAAAAAAGTGGAATAGTGGAGATAATGATGGCTCCCATTGTACTGGATACGTATTGTAAACCAAAGCTTTCGCCCATGAAATAGAGAAATGGCTCAAAAAAAGTAAGTAAAAGAAAAGTGAGATAATCCTCCTTTTCGACTTTTAAAAGACTTTTGCTAAACCATCCATAAAAAAACATAAGGATTGTGGCAATAATCAGCCTGAAAAAAACAGTAGTCAGAGGGCCATAAGCAACGTAAACTTCTTTCACCCAAACAAATGAAAAAGACCAGAAAACCATGGCAAAAACTACTGCAACATAAACGAACACTTTATTATGACCCATTTCAAAACTTTGAGCTGCAAAGGTACTAATTAATCAGTTTTTTTGATTTTAAATCGTTCAGATAATCAGAAGGGGTTTTCCCATATTGTTTTTTAAAACTACTTGTAAAGTAGGAATGAGAATTAAACCCTATGGCATTGCCTATCTCGTCAACATTTGTATTTCCCTCGTTCATTAGTCTGATCGCCTTTTTTAACCTGATGTACCTTACAAATTCTGTTGGGGATTGGTTAGTAAGTACCTTTAACTTCCGGTATAAAGAACTTGTACTAATACCAAGATTGGCTGCGAGATGATCGATAACAAAAGTCTTATCATTCAGATGAAGATCAACAATGGAAACCGCTTTATCAATCAACATGCGATCGGAATGTAACAGTTCCATACCATTGGCCCAATCGGCATCAGAGATTGAGAATATCTCCCTAAGTCTGGCCCTCGAAAGGATTAAGTTTTCAATCTGAGCAAGCAAAATATTCTCGTCAAAGGGCTTAGTAATATAGGCATCTGCACCGGTCATCAGTCCTCCGATTTGTTTCTCCGGGTCATTTAAAGCAGTCAAAATAATAACCGGAATATGACTGCTTTTAATGTTGTCTTTTATTTGACGACAAACTTCAAAACCATCCATAAGAGGCATCATTACATCGGCGATTACCAGATCGGGTAAAATTGTCAACGCTGTTTCCAGGCCTTGTTTACCGTTTGAAGCTGTTACTATTCGATATTGCAGGCTTAACAGGTTTTTTAAATAGTTCCTGAGTTCGTAATTATCTTCTATAACCAAAATTGTGATTGTTTTATCTTTTTCGGAATATGTTGTTTGTGTTTCTTTCAATCCTTCAAAAGGTTGAACCAAGTTTTTATGGTCGGGTTCTTCCTTATTTTCTTTTAACAGTTCAGACCCTTCGGGTAAAGGAAAACATATAGTAAAAGTTGATCCCGATCCTATTTTTGATTTTACCCTGATATTGCCCTTGTGCATACGGGTATATTCGTTAGCCATGTGCAATCCAATGCCAGTTCCTGATGATTGATTGTTTTTCCCTTGTTCGAATCGCTCGAAAATTAATTTTAGTTCGTCGGTTGCTATTCCTTGACCATTGTCAGAAAATTCAATACAAACGATATTTCCTTCGATATCATCCCCAATTAACAAGTTATCTTCGGCAAATTCCCCTGAATGAGTTGTATAAACTGTAATTCCTATTATACCGTTTTCCCGGGTAAACTTCATTGCATTTGAAAGTATGTTAAAGAATATTTTGTCTGCTTTTTCGGGGTCAAGATTCAAATTCAACTTTTCAGCCTCTGAATTAAAAGATAGTTGAATATGTTTGTCTTTTGCCTCCATACCAAAACAGCTAATTACTTCTTTGCACAATACAATCAGATCAGTACTTTGCGGATGAAACACAGCTTTGCCCAATTCAAGCTTGCGAATATCAATCAATTGGTTTATCAGTCGCAAAAGACGATTAGAATTGCGTTGCATTGTAAGCAGGTGTTCCTTGACTATTGGTTCAAAGTTAAATTTTGAAAGTAAAAGGTTTACAGGCGATGCAATTAAAGTAAGCGGTGTACGAAATTCATGTGAAATGTTTGTAAAAAACCGTAATTTCATTTCATGAACCTGAGCTTCAGATTCGTGAAACAACCGTTCAAGTAAAAGCTCCTTTTTATAACGCTGACGTTCAAGAATGTCTTTTCGGATAAAATAGAATAATAATATAAAAAACAGGATATAAAACAGATACGCATACCACGAAAACCAAAGTTGAGGCGAGATGATTATTTTAAGCTGTGTTGGATTATTGTTCCATAGATTATCATTATTGCAACCAATCACTTCAAAAATGTACTTTCCCGGAGGCACTTTGGTATATATGGCGTAGTTCTGATTACCAGCATCAACCCATTGATTATCATAGTTAACTAACCTATACTTGAACCGGTTTTTGTTTGGAAGCAGAAAATTATTGGCTGCAAAATTAAAGGTAAGAGAGTTTTGATGATACGAAAGTTTCAAAACACTTTCCGATTGAAGGGTTCTTTTTAACGGAGAGTCTATAATGTGGTTATTAATAGGTACATTATTAACAGACAAAGAGGTTAGAATTACATTAGGCGGTATAGGATTAGTTTTCATTTTTTCGGGAACAAAAAGTGTAAATCCTTTGGTATTGCCAAAAAGAATTTCGCCGGATCTTGTCAAAAATACTGCACCCGGATTAAACTGGTTGCCGTTCAACTCTTCTTCCCTGTTAAAATTTCTGAAACTGTTATTATTTTGATCAATACTCGAAATACCATTTTCAGTGCTTACCCAAAGTATCCCATTTTTATCTTCCTCAATACCATATACATCGTTTCCAATCAAACCGTCTTTCATTTGGAAAGACTCAAAAAAATTGGTGTTTGGGTCATATTTATTAATACCACCGCCGCTTGTTCCAATCCAAATATTCCCGTTGCGCGTTTGATGTAAAGCCAATATTTCGTTGATACTTATTGAGTTATAAACATTTGGCTGATAGAGAAATCTACGAAATTGTAGGGTTTTTGGGTCGAAGTGATTCAATCCGCTACTTGTTCCAACCCATAAAGTTTTATCATTCGCAACTAAAATAGACCTTATTCCATTACTGCTGATAGAGTTGGTATCGCTTGCAACCGAAAGAAACTGCTTCATAAAACCGGAACTGGTATTGTAATGATACAATCCATTACCGTAAGACCCTATCCATAATCCACTATCTGATTTTTGAAGCGTGTAAACGCTGATTCTGGGATCATTAAATTTATTCAAAGGTCGAAAAACTGTTTCATTTTTTTTCTGAAACCATAATCCTTCCAATAGAGTACCAACCCAAAGAGTTTCTGATTTTTGATCAAAAAAAAGTGACTTTATATTTTCAATCTTTTTACCGTTGTCTGTATTAAAAGGGATATTAGTCATTTTATTGAAACCTCTGGTATATTTATTCAGATTTCCAAATTCAGTCCCGATTATAATTGTTCCGTCAGTTTTTTCGGCAAATGAGCTTACAAATTCATCATCCAAATCCGACTCTGAGTGGTCTTTTCCAACATGAATAAACTGATTATCAAAATTTGAGCTATAGGCAAGTCCACCCGACCAGGTTCCAATCCAGATGCCATTTTTCGAATCGCGAAATATTTTGAAAATGCTGCTATATGGAATCCCTGTTATAACTTGTGGTAAAACATTTATAATATTTTCATGATCAATAATTGAGATTCCTTTGAAGGTGGAAACCAAAATTCTGCCTGATTCATCCTTATAAATATCTCGAACCCTGTTGTGATTGATTTTATTTAAATCGTTGGGATCACTTCCATAATGTGTAACCAAATTGTCTTGAAATCTTATAAAATCAAGTCCTGACCAATTATAAGCAACCCAGATACCGGAATCATCGGCATAAATTTTTCGAATTAACTCTGATCGGTGATTACAGAATCTTGAAGATTTTTGTTCTGATGATTCATAAAGCCATACTGTTCCGTTAGCTCCCCCGATCCATATCTTTCCTTTAGCAGCGATGGTTGTACAAACAAAATTTTCTGATGATGTTTTATCAATTGCAATTCTTTCGAAACGATTTGAATCTGTGCTGAGTTTCCCAAGCATCGTAGTACTTAAAAAGTAGAGGGCTTGATCTTCTCCTTCAAAAATTTCACGAATATCATTACCAAGTAATTCCCCTGATTTATCCCTGAATTTCCATCTGACGAACTGATCTTTTGTGTTGTCATAACTACACACACCTTGAGATGTCCCGATCCAAAGCCTCCCTGAAGAGTCGCGAAATATCGTCCGTATTGCATTGCTGGGAATTGTTGCTGAATCTTTAGGATTATGCATATATTTCTGAACATCAACAGTATTGTACCTGTATAAACCATGAAGTGTCCCGAACCAGATAAAACCGTTTGAATCTTCCTCTATTGTATAAATAGCTCCATAAGTGAATCCACCGACCGGTGAAATTCTACGGAACGAAAAATCGAAATTATCGGTATTTGAACCCAATGATAAAAACACGGAACAACTTAAAAATACAAGTACAAGAAGAAGAACCCTCATCATTTTTAATCTGAAATATGGAATAAAAGTACTCATTTCTTTCAAGTTTAATTCGTTCACGAGAAAATTCTATCAATTATCGGTTAATATGACCGATAATTGATATTTTGACTTATTTTTTCAATAATACGCACTATAATTTTGAAAAAATGATAATATTTTATTCTATTTTTGGCTTTCAATTAATCAAATTTATGAATTTTTAAACTTTATGAATACATTTAGGTCTTATTTCCTCCGGTATTTTAAAATGAAAATTTTTCACATATTATATTTCAATCCAAAATAATTAAAATCAATATTATGAATCAAAAAAGACAAAAAATTATTGCACTTCTTTTTGTTTGTTGTTCTTTTGTCGTTTACACATCTTTTAATGTTTATGGTCAGAACAACACTGTTATTGAGAAGGTTGCAATATCACAGGGCGACACGAGTGCACTCGGTAACATTTTTGCAATCTCGCCAGACCAACTTCTTAAAGGACGAGTATCGGGCATCAGGGTGTCAGCAACTGATGGTAATCCCATGGGTGCTATCACATCAATTATCAGGGGTATTAATTCAATGAGGGGCAATAGTGATCCTCTATGGATTGTTGACGGAGTCATTCTCAACCCTTCTCAACTCGAAGTTGAACAGACTTTTTGGCAAGAAAATTATCAGGAAAAGGACTACATGTCTGTGCAGAATACA
>CAILKW010000200.1 GCA_903834845.1 uncultured Bacteroidia bacterium
AGATGTGTTGCTTGTTCCTTTATGAATTAAATCGTTGTAGCTCCAGTTATTGCTATTGGCTTCCAAATCGAGTTTCGAAAACAAAGGCATACTGAAATAAAAACCGCCAGATATGCCGGGACGTGCCGGATTAAGGTCTTTTGTTTGCGGAATCCCTTTCATAAAATAAAGAGTATTTGGCTGGGCAAAGGTAAGCTTCGAACAGAACAAAAAGACCATTAAAAACAATATATTGGATGCGTGTTTTCCCATCGTCATAACCTGCTGATTTGATAACTTCTATAAATGGACAGGGGCATAGAAAGAGATTTTGACAGAAAATATTTTTGTCCTTATACCTCCATAAGTGAGCAAAGGAACTCCGGCGGGTGATGATACCATAAATTTCAATTTTATGAAAGTGGAATATTGCAGATTATCCTGATCTACTAATCCAAGAGGAAATATTGTTTTCTGATCAATTGAGTCGGGCAGAACCTTTTGGATAGTGAAACTGTTTCCGATCTGAAGACCAGTTTTATCTGTAAAACTCATATTGAACTTAAAATCAGCTGGTGTATTATTCGAGAAATGAGTAACCAGATAGACAGAATCAATTTTTGAGCTTCTGAATGAGAGTCCTGTTTTATCCAACAAAACAGAATCAAGAGACATTCCTGTTGCCGGAATCGTAAATGCACTGGGTATCAATGTCGTGACAAGATCCTTTACCATAAAAGTTCCATATACCAACGGAGAATAAGCCACAGGCACGATGTCGTCAGGATGAGTCAGTTTTTTCAAATTAAAATCTTCAAGATTACAGGAAAACAACATAATCGATGCCAAGAAGATTGTAACTCCTGATCTAAATTTGTTGATTAATGTCATATCATTAATATTCTATTGTTTAAGACAAATATTATTCTCAATTCAAAAATTATTTTATCAGATAATTGTTTAAATAACCATCTGCAGTACCCGTAATTAAATTAAACTGACCATTATCGAAACCTGAGAAACCGAGCACAAATTTGGAATTTCCTTCAATTGGAAAACCTTTGTACAAACTCCCATCGGAATTAAATAAGTAAATCCTGTTTTCGGTTGTATCGGTAACACCAATTCTTCGGCTTTTATCAGGAAACGTAAAAAACAAGGGAGGCAAACCAATTGAATGATTGAGCTTTCGCGTAAGAAACTGATTTCCTGACTGGTCAAATACAACGAGTGAATCGCCATCCAAAATAATATAATCACGCTTTTTATCTGAATCTAAATCATCGTAAAAAAAGTAATGATCAGGCGAAAACTGACTTAATGATACTTTTTTCACTAATCCGTCAAGACCAATCGAAACAACACTTCCCTTTGAATCAGTAGTTACAAATTGTGCCCGATTTTTACCAGATTTAGGCTCAAAAGTAAATGAGTTTCTTGAATAGGCTACCTCACCTTTTATTGAAACACGAGTTTTGCCTTTTCTGTCGAGAATATACCCCCGGTTTTTATCTGCAAAAATAATATAATCTTTTTTGTCTGCCACAAAATACTGAATTGGCTGAATTACATCATGTTCTGTTTTGGGTGGATTCCATCCGGTAACAACATTTCCTTTTTTGTCGTAGAGATATACCTTGTGATCTTTTCCGGCAATAATAAATCTGTAATCTTTTTTTCTATCATAATCAACTACTGCAACGCTGTTTGTGGCAGTTGACCGGAGTGAAACAGGATAATTCCGAATGTAGTTCCCATTATGATCTATCAAGTGAAAGGCGTCATCAGTGTTGAAAAAATACTGAAGGTTTCCATCTTTGAAATAGTCGAGTTGGAAAATTTCACTTCGAATCGGCCCTGGCAGTTTGATTTTCCATATTACCCGCCCTTCACTTCCAACTAATAAAAAATTGTAACTACTATCCTGAACAACTATCTCGTTTTGCTTTTTATCGTCAGGATTGATCACAAATTGAGGTTGACTAATAATAGGATTCCCAAGGTGACTCTTCCATACAACCGATGCCTGACTTACTTTTACTTCAGGATTATATTTCAGTCGCGCCATATTATAAATCATACCATTTTCAACACCGATCTGCCATCCTGCCGATTCTATTTTATGAAAAGCATTAATTTGATTTTCAATATTTTGAAAAAGACTATCGTTAAGAATATTTTTGAAAAAAGGAAAAGATTTTCCCGGTGAAGTCCAGAGATAAAAGTTCATTCGATCCGACAAAGCTGAGGTAAACTCTTTATAAGTGTTACTATTTTCAAGGGTTTCCTGTAAAACATTCGCACGGAGAAAACGCCCCAGCGACTCATAAGAAGATCCCATTATCAAACAGTTGTCGTAAAATGTAAAATATGATGTCACTACCTCCGAAAAATAACCGCCGAAAACTCTTTTACCAAAATCAACCACCGGCGTTTTATAGATCTTAAAAACTGTTTCTTTATCAACTTTGAACAAATTCATCTTTTTTGATAAATCACGATGTTTGCCCTTTATTTCGGGAATGGTTAGTGGAATCATCGCATTTTCCATTTTACTTCCACTCCCAGTTCTGATAACAAGGAATTTATTATCATCACGCATCACAGGATCTGGACGAGTAAAAACTACGGCAAAGGTGAAGTCAAGGTTATCAGCAACAATTTTTTGAATATCAACGCCGTACAAAGAATTGATTTCCTTAAGGGAATTTTTATATTCAATAAGCTGATTTTTACCCGCCAATAGTTTTTCATAATCAAAGAAGAACTGACTGTTGTTGCTGATGTTGTAACTCAAAAAAAATGAAGTTTCTGCCGGAAAAATACCGGCCAGATTGAATTTTCCGGGTTGTTGATGAAGGAAAATTTCAAGGTAATTGTCTAGGGAGTCACCTGTGAAACTGAATCCGTTAAACAGTAACTCATTGCTTTTTTGATTAAGGTCAATTTCAGACCATTCAGCAAGTTGCGAAGATACCTTTAACTGATTGATAAAAGTTTTGGAAAAAAGTTTTTCTGCGAATTGTGGTAATTTTTTATGATTCAGATAGATATTCAGTTCAAAATTATTAGTTGCAGTTTTATTTGCTTTCTCAAAAACAGAATTTCTTTTGGTTTCCGGAGCTTCAATAAGTTTTATCGCTTGCAAAACCTTTTCCGGATTTGTACAAACGAGAAAAAGTCCGCGATAAAAAGCAGTGTAGTATTTGCAGATCTTTCCTGCTTCCAGCCATGAATGGACGTTGATGTCTGCGGCTCCTGATTTCACTTTTTCTGTTGTAGCACCTTTACTTGTGAAAAAATCATCAACGAACTCCGACAAAGCTCTTTTCTCGGTAAGGCTCAATAATTCAATAAGGTACAGATTCCAAAAATGATCATTTTCGATACCTGCCATTACTGTTAAATCTTTGTCAATAAAGAATTTATTAACTTTAGGATTCACTATAAACAGTGAATCGGCAAACCTTATTTGACGATTCAAAGAAGATATACCTTGAAAACCTGCATACTCGTTCCACAATTTATTTTTAAGCAACCTTTCGGTATAATTTCCGAATTGATGAATTCGAAGAATGACGGCCACATTTTCGGAAACAGCACTGAATGCAGATGTGCCAAAATACCTTGATTCACGGGTAAAAAAATACCATCCTGCTAATAAGCTGGATATTAGAAGAATAGTAATCAATATCAAGATTTTCTTACCCATTAATCTGTGTTACTTTTGTTTTTTTTATGAATGTAAATATAGTTTTTTATTGCAATTTTATTTCCGAAGCATCAACAAGTTTATATAATTTATCACTGCGTCTTAATTTTAAAGCTACGGGAATAGAGCAAGACACTCCTTTAAGAGCTTCAACAACAGATATTAAACCAACTCGTATCTCCTCCACCTTTGTTTGAAATACTCCTGTGCCAGGTCCGCTGATAATAATTTCATCTCCCACTTTTAAGGCGCCAGTTTCAAGTTTTATTTCAGCCACACCAATGTTGGAAAAATAATTGGTCACTTTACCTGTATATACTTTCCTTTTTGTTGCCATAGAACCATAGTTGCTGCTCCATTCGCCGAGACGCTGACCCAGATAGTACCCATCCCAGAATCCACGATTAAAAACCGAAGCCAGCTTCTGATCCCAAACAGCTATTTTATCCTCATTAAAAGTTTCGTCAAAGTATGAATCAACAGCTTGATGATAACATTCGACAACGGTTTTTACGTATTCCGCACTTCTGGCTCTTCCTTCAATTTTGAGAACACTAATTCCTGCATCAAGAATTTTATTCAGAAAATGAATTGTTTTAAGATCTTTAGGCGACATAATATACTCATTATCAATCTCCAGTTCCCGTCCAGTTTCTTTATCAGTAACGATATAGGCACGTCTGCAAGCTTGCATACACGCACCCCTGTTGGCTGATGAATGAGTTTCGTGCAGGGAAAGGTAACATTTACCGGAGATAGCCATACATAATGCACCATGAACAAACATTTCGAGCCTAACAAGATTTCCCGAAGGACCACGCAATTGGTCATCTTTGATTTTTTGAGCAATATTACAAACTCTTCCAAGATTCATTTCACGTGCAAGTACCATTACATCAGCAAATTGTGAATAAAACTTCACAGCTTCATAATTAGTGATATTTAATTGTGTCGAAATGTGAACCTCAATTCCCAGCGTACGGCAATGCTGAATGACAGACATATCGGCTGCAATCACAGCTGAAACACCGGCATCACGTGCAGCAGTTAAAACATCATTAAGGGTTGAAAACTCCTCATCAAAAATCTCTACATTAACAGTCAGGTAGCTTTTTACTCCTGCCACAATACATCTTCGTGTAATCTCCCTAAGATCGTTAAGGCTAAAGTTATTAGCCGAACGAGCTCTCATGTTCAAATGCTCAACACCAAAATACACAGATCCGGCACCTGCCTGAATTGCAGCCATTAAAGCCTCAAACGAACCAACCGGAGCCATTATTTCAACATCTTCTCTTCTCATATTCTTCAATAAAACAGGTCAAAGGTACAATATAGAACTCAGGATGCAAGAAAACAAAATAGAAAATGTATATTTGACCGAAACAGAATAAAACGTTTTTAAATAATTAATTATTTTAATATGAGATACTTACTAATAGTTCTGATCAGCCTTGCTTTTTCCTTTACAATTGTTCCCGACAAATCGGAAAAAAATTACTACGACGAAAAATATCGTCCCCAATATCATTTCACTCCTGAGAAAAACTGGATGAACGACCCAAACGGGCTTGTCTATTATGGTGGTGAATATCATCTGTTTTATCAATACAATCCATTCGGAAAAGAATGGGGATATATGCACTGGGGTCATGCAGTAAGTAAAGATATGATCAGATGGGAACACCTTCCGATTGCTATTACACCCGATGAAGATTCAAAAGATAAAAATCATGCCACCGCATTTTCAGGATGTGCAATAGTCGATGAAAAAAATTTAGTCGGTTTGCAACAAGGTGATGAAAAGACACTTCTGATTTTTTATACCAGTTTTGAATGTGGCCAACGACTGGCATATAGCAACGACAAAGGTCGTACCTGGAAAAAATATGATAAAAATCCGCTTATCCCATTTGAAAAAGACGATGCGCGTGATCCGAAAGTATTTTTTCATAAACCTTCCGAAAGTTGGGTAATGGTACTATATCGCAAACCTGAGGGTAATGCTGAAAAACAGGGAATTTCGATTTACACTTCTAAAAATCTAATTAACTGGACATTAAAGAGTCATGTTATAGGGTTTTACGAATGTCCCGATTTTTTTGAACTCCCGCTTGATGGTGACAAACAAAACCCAAAATGGGTATTGCTTGGAGGCGATGGCAGTTATGTTGTCGGGAGTTTTGACGGTAAAAAATTCAGTCCCGAAAGCGAGGGGAAAACCCTTGACTACGGAAAGAATTTTTATGCAACCCAAACATGGTCAAACCATCCGGAAGGAAAATTGGTTCAGATTGCATGGATGAAAGGGGGAGAATTTCCAGAAATGCCTTTCAACGGCCAGATGACTTTTCCTTGTGAACTTTCGTTGCGAACAACTAAAACAGGGCCAACTCTTTGTAAAAAACCCATTGATGCAATTGCAACACTTCACGATAAAGATTTTATAAAAAAGGATAAAAATATTATACCGGGAATAAAAGGCAATTTAATAGGAGCTATATCGGGTCAAACCATACATATCAAGGCAAAATTTAATCCCAAAAGTTCTGACGGGTTTGGTTTTTTGGTGAGAAATGGTAAAAAAGAGGTCGGAACAGAAATCAGATATGATTCAAATAAAAAAATGCTCGACTGCATGGGAGGTCAGGCCATTGTTGAACCCATAGGAGGAATCATTCAACTTGAGATACTGATTGACAGGGCATCAATAGAAATCTTTGCAAATGACGGTGAGGTTGTTCTAAGCAGGTGTTTCCTACCCGCCGAAAAAGATAACGATTTAACATTGTGGACACAAGGTGGCGAATTGTATGTGAAAGAAATTGAAGTTTATGAATTAAAATCAGCATGGAAATCAAAATAACATAGAAGTCTAAACCTTAAGAATCATTAAAAAATTAGTAATGACAAACCATGATCTCTATTACAATTCAAAATGAACAATCTATCGTTCTGGTAACTCTGGCCGGACGGTTTGACTCAACAACAAGTGCTGAAGTTGACATGG
>CAILKW010000201.1 GCA_903834845.1 uncultured Bacteroidia bacterium
AATTCAATTTCAACTCATTAATTACTCAAAGAATGAATATCAATCACATTGGTATATGGACCAATAATCTGGAAGGGTTACGCGAATTTTATTGCGAATACTTTGGCGCTAAATCGAATGAAAAATACATAAATCCTGTAAAGCAATTTTCCTCCTATTTTTTGAGGTTTGAAAATGGGGAGTGCAGTTTAGAGATTATGAGTAAACCAAATCTTGACAATTTGTTTGAGAACGTAAATAATACAGGATTGGCACATTTTGCCTTCTCAGTTGGATCAATAGAAAATGTAGATTTGTTCACTAACCGACTTCGAGATGCAGGTTACAAAGTCATTGGTGAACCACGACTTACCGGAGATGGTTTTTATGAGAGTGCGATCTTTGATCCGGATGGGAATATTGTAGAAATAACTGTTTAAAAAGAAATTTACAATAACCAAGCTACTAAGGTTTTAAAAAGAAAAATAAGGTTTTTGCAAAAAGAAAAACCTTATTTAATTCAATGATGACAAACTCAGTCAAAAATACTTACCAATTCCTTTTATTTATTTCACAAAATCCCAATATTCATCAATGCTTTCCGAAGAATATTGATTCCAATATGCAGGTGAAACTTTTTTACCTTCAGTTGTTTTTAATGCCATTTCGTAAACAGCAATTACTGGATTAAAAACCAAATCGGTAACACCAATGGTAAAAAGTGAGGGTAATCCTTCTTTTAATGCCTCTTCTGATACAAGAACCTCAAAATGATTAAATTCAAGTAGTTTTGTCAAAAATTCAACCCGATCAGCACTTGCCCCTTTTTCGACAACAGTACAACGTGTGCCTTTAATTTCTTCAACTATATGCTTAGCTTTCAGTGTCATGCTCTTCAATTTTTCCTTACTGATCTATTAATATATCTAACGTAGAATTCCGAAACTTAAATTGTTGATCAACTCGTAAATCTGACTCCAGAATCCAAGAATAAATATTCCCAATCCACTTAATACCAAACCTGCCCGAGTTGCCAAATCGCTTTTGAAATAAGCCAGAGGTGTCTCATTCTTGTTGATAAACATTGCTTTAACAACAAGAAGATAATAGTAAAGTGAGATAGTTGCGTTTAATACAGCAATAAAAACCAACCAGTAGTAACCTGCTGAAGCGGCCGAAGCAAAAAGGAAAAACTTTCCAAAAAAGCCGGCTACAGGTGGAATCCCTGCAAGAGAGAAAAGCGCAAGCATCATAAGAAGACTCAGCTTTGGGTTGGTTGCATAAAGCCCATCGTAATCATCCATCGAATTTTTACCGGTAACAGTTTCAATAGCTGATACCACTCCAAACGCACCAAGATTAGAGAATATATAAACAAGTACAAAATAGATAACAGAGGTCATTCCCAAAGTATTACCACCCAATATTCCAAGGAGGATAAACCCTGCCTGAGCTATTGATGAAAAAGCAAGAAACCGCTTCATGTTCTTCTGGCGAAGTGCAAAAAGGTTTCCGATTGTCATAGTCAAAACAGCAATGAAGTACAGAATATGATTGTAAACAGGTGCAATTTTGTTGAATACCGTGAACATTACAATAATAAGAATAAAAGCTGCTGCTCCCTTAGATATTACCGACAAATAAGAAGTTACATTAATAGGGGCTCCCTCATAAACATCGGCTGTCCACAGGTGGAAAGGTACTAAAGAGAGTTTGAAAGACATTCCTGTAAAGAAGAATATAAATGCAAGAACCTGCATAGGGCTATTAGCATATTGTTGCATCACAGTGTCAAAATATATTGTACCTGTTGATCCGTAAACAAGTGATATTCCGAATAGAAGTATTCCTGAAGACAAAGCCGAGCTAAGAATCAGTTTTATACCGGCTTCAGCTGATTTTGTCTGATGATGGGTATAAGCCGCCAATGCTGCAATTGGAATTGTGGCGAGTTCCAACCCAAGATAAAACATTAAAAAATCCCCAGATGAAATCATAAAATTCATACCTATTAAGGTTGAGAACAGGAGAATAAAATACTCACTGATCTTTTCTCTGTTTTCATCTTTTTTCAACCATGTTACCGATTGAAGCAGAATTATCAGCACCCCAATATTCAATATATTTTTCATCATGACGAGCAGTGCATTTGTCCGGTACATACCTCCAAAAAGTTCAATCGCCTGCGAAGGCATAAATCCGGCCACGGCATGGATAAAAAACAGAAAGATTGCTATTGGAATAATGTAATGCTTATCCCTGTTGTGAAGATTAAGATCAATGATGAGTACAACTAATGCCAGCACAGTGAGCATCAGTTCATGTCTCATGGTCAGAATATCGCTAAAGCTCATAAATTTAAACTTATTAAACTGAATTATTCAATTAAAATAAACCGGTTATTTGAACGGCTGAAAGCTTTTCTATAATCGGCACAAGGCTATAATTAATCATATTGGAAAGCCACAACGGAGCAGTTCCAATGGCGGTA
>CAILKW010000202.1 GCA_903834845.1 uncultured Bacteroidia bacterium
ACTGCGTAAAGTGGGAGAGTAGGCCGCCGCCAACTTAAACCAGCCCCGGATTCTTAATTGAGTCCGGGGCTTTTAAATTTATACGGATTTGCTGAAATTGGGCGATTTTTTAATAAAATAATGAAATGAAACTTTTCAAAACGCACCATAAAAAATAAATCAAACCTAAAAAGATTATCCCAAGTAATATTTTACCGTCATGTCTTATTTTAGTCGGAATATTTTCACAGTGACAATTTTAGCAAAACTTTCCATTATTTGGTGTTGATTCATGGCAATTCGGACATTCATACCAGGGAAATTTAATTACAGAATAATATCTCTCATCATGTGATCTTAGAACTTTGTCGCATTCAATACAATAAATAAAATCTGTGGAATTTTCAGTCGCACACTCACTGCATCGCACTGTATCTATTTCATATGATTTAGATGCGATATTCATGATGAGCCATTGGTTTATACTCTTACAATGAGGACAGTAATTGCCTTCTTTGGAAATTAGGCTTTTTCAATCTTGACAACTAGGTATTGGGAGAGTGATATCCGAATGAATTATTTGATCAGACTTGGATAGTGTTTTACCACAATACCTGTAATAAGTAATATTGGTGAAGTTTTTTGCAGAAAAGAATTCACACCTAATTCGGTTTAATCCTCCTGTTTTAGTCGAAGAAATCTATGGTTTGTACGCATTTATCAGGTACTAATCTAAATGTTGTTGACCGTTAAATTCATTGCGACCTTCCACAGGTTTAAATTCATTACTGCAAACTAAACATGTTATTTTTACTGTATTAATTCCAATTGTTCAACCAAGAAGTCAAATACATCATTTAAGTAATCTTTTTATTGCTTTCTTTACACTAAAGTTTTTTTTAATTTGCCATCTATTGCTTCGAATTGCATGTCGGACATCCTCATGGTTGGCTTTTTGTATCGTAAAATCTGTTCTTATATGGATTCGTGCAATGCAGAAGTTGTTTTAACCTTTTCTTTATTTCTTTTGTTATATCCTTACTCCATTTTTGTTGAACAAAGTTAATTGTTTTTCACCTTAACTTGTTGTCATATTTTTTGGTAGTATTTTGCATATTTTTTATTGAAGTTTCAATCAACGGTTAAACCCATGAAAAAGATTTTTGCACTTTTGATTATTATTTTCCGGTTTTTTACTTTGACAGCTCAGGTACCTGTTACATGGAACACGACAGGTATCGGCGGTGGAGGTTCAATGTTTTCGCCTTCGATCAATCCTGCCGACCCGAACGAGTATTATGTGGCGTGCGATATGAGCGAGCTTTTCCACACCATGGATTTCGGGTTGAGCTATACGATTGTCGATTTTCGCCAGTTGGTGTCGTCCAGAAACAGTGCAGTGCGCTTTACAAATACGTCAACACGTTACAGCATCAACTATTCCAACAACGCCATTTTACCGGTGAAAAGTACCGATGGTGGAAAAACCTGGACTAAGCTTCCAGGAAACCCGGATAATACTAACGAAACTTACAGTATCTGGGCAGATTACAGCAATCCGAACCGTGTAATTATTAATGATTGGAGTACCATCTATTTTTCCAACAATGGAGGCACATCGTTTACAAGCATCCATAAGGCCATTGACAATGGTGCCGGTAATATTATAGGTGGTGTTTTCTTTGACGGCACCAATATATATATCGGCTCAAATGATGGGATAATCTATTCGACCAACAGTGGCACAACCTTTACTACTTTAGTGACGACAGGACTTCCAACGAATGAACGTATCTTCTCTTTCGCAGCCGCTAAAGTTGGCAACACCACCCGCTTTGTTTGTCTTACCGGACTTGTGGGAAACATCTATTTAGGGCTGGCGGGTACCGATTACTGGGGATTTATCCGTGGGGTCTATTCAATGGACAACATTTCGGGTACTTGGACATCCAGAACTGCAGGGATAGACATTGCCAAAGATTACCTGATGTTTGTGGCCATGGCCGAAAACGACATTACTACGGTGTATCTTGGAGGGGGCAGCTCGACCAGGCAACCGAATGTGATGAAAACAACCACCGCAGGCTCAACTTGGACATGGACTCATACCTTTAATACCACCAACAATCAAAATCTTATCACTGGTTGGTGCGGTACAGGCGGTGACAAAACATGGGGATATCCTGAATGTCTTTTCGGAATAGCTGTCTCCCCAACTAATAAAAACATTTTGGTAATCAGTGACATGTCCTTTGCCACTAAATCAAACAACGGTGGCGCAACATGGACACAGGCTTATGTTGACCCTACCACCGAAAATGTTGCAGGGTTTAATACTCCAGTTAGAAAATATTATAAAAGCATTGGATGTGAGAATACTTCAGCGTGGTTCCTGAATTGGACAGATAACAATTCAATGTTTGCAGCCTATACCGATATATTTGCCATCCGAAGCAAAAATGCAGGTCAGACATGGGCATTCGATTATACTGCACCTTCTACAAACACAATGTACCACATCACAAAGAATGTTTCCGGTACAACCTTATATGCTGCTACTTCCTCTGTTCATGATATGTATAAAAGCTATCGTTTGCAGGATGCTACCCTTGACGCAGGCACGGGCAAGGTAATCTCTTCAACCGACAATGGCACTACTTGGACTACTTTGCACGATTTTGGCCACCCTGTTTATTGGCTTGCCACCGATCCAAACAACACAAACCGCTTGTATGCTGCAGTGATTAATTATGCAGCTAAACTAGGAGGTATTTATGTAACTAACAATCTTAATCTTGGGGCTTCCTCCACATGGACACAACTCTCTGCACCTCCGCGTACCGAAGGACATCCGGCAACAATGACTGTTTTGAACAACGGGAACCTTCTTTGTTCCTTTTCAGGAAGGCGTAATCCCGCTGGTGCCTTCACTGCAAGTTCGGGAATATTTGTCTATTCGCCGGGAACGTCCACATGGGCCGATAAAACGGGTGCCAACCTAAAATATTGGTGCCACGACGTTGTACTTGATCCGAACGATGCAACTCAAAATACCTGGTATTCTTGCGTATATAGTGGATGGGGCGGCAATGGGAACGGAATGGGCGGTTTGTACAAAACCACAAATGCAGGGTCAAGCTGGACAAATATACTGACGGGTGTTGATGTAAGTTCATGCACATTCAATCCGAACAATGCTAACGAACTTTTTATTACAACACATGGAAGCGGTTTATATCACAGTGCAAATATCAATGCCTCCACACCATCGATCACCCAAGTTGCCAGTTATGATTTTGGAGTTCCTGAACGTGTATTTTATAATCCTTTCGACAAGAATAAAATATGGATTGTAAGTTTTGGACATGGTATTCAATGGGGTGACATAACCTCAACTGGAATTATATTTAATGGTTTGGCTGAAATAGAAATAACTATTTTCCCAAACCCATTTCGGGACAATACGACAATTAATTTTGCACCAAATGGTAATGATAAGTACACATTGGAAATATATAATTCAATCGGTACATTGGTCAGAAAGGAAACCGATATTTCAGGTGATACATTTACTCTTAACAGTGGTGGTCTCGACAAGGGTATGTATTTACTGAAGTTTATAGCAATAAATAGGAAACCAGTTGCAAAAAAAATTCTAATTGAATAAGCCAGTCATAAGCAAAAAGTCAACTTTGTTTGTAAGTACTTTGCAAAAGGCCGGGTTGACCATAGGTATATTTAAGTGATTTGGATTTTTTTTGGCGTGTCGGTTTTTTTGAGTTATTTTACTTTTCTCCTAATCCCTGATATTGAAATGATAATTAAGCTAAGCCGATCAGGAGGTAATAGAAATTATTAACAGCAAATTTTCCCAAGATGTTTTTATTTCCAATGATAAAATACTTTTAAGATTTAATAGCTTAAAAATCAAAAACATCTGCCGGAAGACAACCGACAGATGTTTTTTTATTAATTGTGATATGCTCACAAAGGGAAAGCCTATTCTAAAATTATTTTAAATGTTTTCGGAGTATTCAGATTAATCCTGATAAAGTACAAGCCTGGTTGATTTCCATCAAGATTTATACTATCCTCAATGTTGGTAGCCAATGATTTAGAAATTACTTTTCCTGAAAGATTGTATAATGTGATCCATGTGCCGATTTTTGGAATATTTGCAAACTTTAAATAAACACGACCTTTTGTCGGATTTGGATAAACTGTAACATATTCATTGTTAATTATCGGATCTATTGCAATTGGCATTTTCGAAGATTCCTCACCATCCAAA
>CAILKW010000203.1 GCA_903834845.1 uncultured Bacteroidia bacterium
CATTGTCCTGTTTGTCACGGGGATCCGTTTTTTGTTCGTACTTTTTCATGAGTTCCCTTTGCCCCTGAAATGGCGCATGAACGGCAAAATGCCACAAGTTGAGGTAGAAAGTTGTATCCTTGTGGTTGTCGAGGTATTTCAGGGCCTCATCGGTCAGCCGGTCTGTAATGTATTCCTTATCAGGACCATCAGTCAGTTTTACATTTTTATAGGGTGAAAAGAAGCTGGGTGGACCGGGATAATTGCCTCCTGCGATATTCAAATCAAAGCCTTGATGTTCAGGCCAGTATGCTTCCTGTCCCAAATGCCATTTCCCCATATGGGCAGTGGCGTAACCCGCTGTTTTCAGGGCCTCGGCGATGGTAAATTCTTCCAGAAACATAAATGTTCTGGAGTCGGGGCATACCACTTTGTTCCATGCTACTGCACTCTCTTTCATCATGGGGACATCAGGATTAGGCGGCAGATGTCCTCCGGGGGTGGTCAGGTGAAACCGATGCGGATATTTACCGGTCATTATACTGGCTCTTGTAGGTGAACAAAGCGGATTGGCTGAGTAGGCATTGCTGAATACAATTCCTTGTTTAGCAAGACGCTCGATATTTGGTGTTTCATAATATTGGCTTCCGTTGACTGTGCAATCCATCCAACCCATATCATCAACCAAAAAGAAAATAATATTTGGGTTTTTAAACGACTTAGTATCTTTGGCCCGGAGGTTAAAGCTTGTTGCAATAATCACTGAACAGGCAATTATCCCTGCTTGACTTGATAATTCAATCTTCATCTTTTCCTTTGTTAAAGTTATACTTATTCGGAAATATTTATTTTTTCACCCTTTTCCTATAGGAAAACCAGCAAATGAGCATGCCAGATGTGCCGGTAATTCTGTATTTAACTGTTAAAATTAATCACTTAAATGATATACGATCATTTTTTTGTTAGTTGAAAGAACTTTAGTTTAATACCTCAACCCCATGTGGAGCCTTTATCTTTGACTTTATGTGTCCATCGGGCATTTTGTCGTGCCTGATTTTGATTACACCGAAAGGAGTTGGAAATGTACCCTCAACCCACAATAAATCACCCAAATGAGGTTCAATTTTAATTACTTTACAACCTGGTTTTACTATCTTAACCCCAAGAACATTTTCCGACAGCCATGAGGTTGGCCCGGATGCCCAGCCATGACAAAAACTATGGCGAAATCCTACATAGCAGTAACCTCCATAACTTGAATGAATATCTATTTTACCTTTTGCAATAGGTTCGTCTATTCGATTGGCATTTTTCATCCATTCAATATCAAAATCTTCCCAAAAAGTGGTTGCACCAAGATCGAGCATACTGCCCCAATATTCGCGGATATTATCAATAGCACCCTGATAATCGCCAGCTTGTGCACGGGCGCTCAGCATGTAATAGCCATAAAATGTTGACATTTTGTGCACTCTGTCTTTTGCAAGAATCTCTTCATTGGCTTTTTCGGCTGGAACCAATCCCGACAAGGCCAAAAGAGCGGCAGCTTGTTTTGAATTGTTTGCTTCAGGGATATATTTTTTTAATTTTAATAATGCTGAATTGCAAAGATCTGACATTGATTGATCTTCTAAAACTTCACTAAGCTCAGCACCAGCCTGAAATGTTAAAACCATTAAAGATTGAAGACCTGCATGAATAGCTGGGATATTCTCGCTTGAGGGCCAATCTAAAAACCTTCCTTTTTCTAATTTTTCTTTCCCTGAATCTTCAATTTTGGTCGAAAACAATTTGAGTAAAGCAAACAGATAGTTTTTTTGTTCTTTCAGGTAATCAAGATTACCATGATATTTATACCAGTCCTTATGAATGATAATCCACCACATAGAGTAGGAGCTCAGACCATTCATCCATTCGGGCAGTGGAGTAAGATCACGTATCAAATCAAGGCTTTTAGGAACGACTTCATTATAGCCGAAAACGGTATTTACTGTCATCACTTCAGGGTGAAGATCGCCCACCCAGACCAGCCGGTCGCGTTTAATGCCATCCCACAAATAGTCCTGCATATTCAGATGAACGGTATAGGCACCAGTCATCCAAATTTTGTTAAGTCGTTCGTCATTGCATCGAAAAGAACCTAAGTAGGGAATATCCCTGTATGAGAAGATTGCACTAACTTCTTTAATTTCCAATTTCACGTTAGGATCAATCAGTTGGATGTTTACAAAGCGGAAGCCTGAATTTCCAACTTCAAGTCGTCCGAGCCAGGGTAATTCCACAATAAAGTCGCGCAGAGCATGATCGTTAGTTGCTCCCTTTTCTCCAACATTGCTCATCGTTTCACTTACTGATTCGCCAAAACGAATACGAACCCGTCCCATTTTTTTGTCGTTGTTGATAGAGGTTACAATTTCCAGACCACCCTGAATTTCTTTTCCAAAATCAAGGATAATAGCAGGAAAATCAGTCGTTGTACTCCTCAATGTGAAAGCTTTATCTTTATTCAGTATTGCCTGACCAGTGCCTGATTGTAACAAAGCATCAACATTCTTAACAAAAACTCCTGAACTGTCTGATATCCAGACAATCCTTGTAGGAGTAAGAAACTTCCGAACCAGATTCGTTGAACGAGCAGGGGTTAGCCCATTCCCGGAAACTGGCAGGAGTTGAGCACAAACTGATATTGTATTAATAATCAGAGCAATTGAAACAATAGTTTTGCTTTTAATAAAGTACATAACAAAGATATTTAAGAGATATTTATAGAGAAAACACATATTCCGGTAAAAACAAGGACACATAAAATTTCTATTCTACAAAAATCAATAAATAATCATACTATTGTGTACATTATTGTTTCATAAACTTTAAAAATTGTTCCAAAAACATCCACTTTAAAATATTTGTTCAATTTTTCAATATCATACCAAAAAGAAAGAGCATTTTTTATTGAATTTTGGTTTTTGAGGTTAGAAGGTTAAATGTAAAAAAAGGAATGATGCCTATTGTAATCCATTCAAGGCAGGTAGGATTTGTACTGAAAGAATAGAACAATTAATGGTAAAGAGGCTACATTCGTATTTTCAGTAGATAGGGCAAAATATATAGAGATCAATGTATATGAGTAAGTTATATTTTATGGGGTCATTCCTTACCAGCCTCTGGTTACTCACGATATCTTAAGGTTTTTTAAGTAATATTTTTTTATGTGATCAATTTTTGGTGAAACATATAGCATAAATAGCTTTGGGGCTGACAATAATATTGCCATAAAGACAAAAAGGTTCACAAAGAATCGTAAGATTTAATTACGTTAAAATAATTACGACTTGGCTGTTTTTACCTTTATTACAAAAGATTTTTATAAAAGACAGCCTTGTTGTCCCCAATATCATAAAAATCAGTGAATGTTGCAATAAGTTGGTAATCACAACTTTCATAGAAACCAATAGTTGGGGCATATTGTGTTTTATTTGATGTTTCGATATAAATCCCTCTTCCGGAGTGTGCTTTAATGTCTGCTTCTATTTTTTCCAAAAGCATCCTGCCAAGACCTTTACCTCTAAAACTATTGTCAACAGCCAGCCAGTAAAGGTCATAATTTTTAATAGTGCATGGGATTTCGCCATAACAACCATAAGCTACGGTTCTTCCTTCAATTTCAAGGAAATAAAACTGATAACCGCAGCCTTCGCCATTTTTCAATCGGTCTTCAATAAGTTCGATAGCGACATCTATTTCGTGAGGTTTAAAGAAACCAGTTGATTTTAAAATCTGTGTCACGCTCATGCTATCGCTGGGTACTACAGTCTTTCTGAATCCTTTAACCTTAAATTCTTGTTTCATATCGTTTTGCATCTTCAATGATTAGATTAATTATTTCAGTATTGGTCAATCCTGCCTCGTTACAAGCGGAAACAAAACCGCTGTCGGGAGCGATGCAAGGATTTGCATTTATTTCAATTACTGTTGGTTTACTATCGGCACCAACTCTGACATCTACACGGGCATAACCTTTAAGCCCGAATATTTCCCAGCATTTTGCTGCGATTTCTTTTAACTCAGCAATTAAATCATTATCAACAATCTCGAATCGAAAAGTTCTTGTAGTGTTTTTATACTCCATTGAATTTTCATCCCATTTTGCCTTATAACCCAGAATGCGTGGTTTTGTTTGATAATAATCGTTTGAGAAGCACATTTCGGCAGGTGGTAATACCAGAAAACCTGTATTTTCTCCGATTATCGAAATATTGAATTCTCTGCCATGAATGTACTCTTCTGCAAAATACCCTTTAGGGATATCCGTAATTTCACTTCCTTTAAAAATAATATCATCCGCAATCCCTACTGATCCGTCTTCAGAAATTGGCTTTACGATGTAAATTTTTTCAGTCTGAACATCCGATACATATTTTGCCCATGATGGCGTTTTAATATTATTATAACTAAGAACGGTTTTGCAAATAAGCTTATCGGTTGTAAGATAAATTGCCTCAGATCCTGATCCTGTAAATGGTACTTTTAGCAGTTCAAGTATTGCAGGAGCAATAAAGCAGAACCTACCCGATTCATTTATTGTTTCTACCAGATTGAAAACGAAGGACACTTTATTGTTTTGAATTACTTCGGCCAAGTCATTAGTATTAACATCAAAATCCATTATATGAGAACTATAACCTAAAGATAACAGTTCTGTTTCAATAAATGATGCCTGATTTAAAACATCAAGTTCATCTTCTTTCGATGAGTTGTTAACACGATTATGTAGAATAAGAGCATGTTTCATCACGTATTTTTTATGACTGATCGTTGTAAAGCTGATATTATAATCTCGCTGATCAGTTCGATGTAGGTCATCCCGGTTAACCGTGCAAGAATTGGAAGATCGGAATAGGTGGGATTAAGACCGGCTAAAGGGTTTACCTCAATGAAATTAGGGTTACCGTTTGAATCTAATCTGAAATCAACACGACCTGCATCCTTCCCTTTTATTATTCTCCAGACCTCAACGGCAATTTCAGCGCATTTCAAGGCAGCAGAGTCATCAGCAATTTTGTAACTGGCGTATTTTTCCCAGTCTTTCTTGACAGAAAAAGAGTAAAATTGGTGTGGCGTACTTTCATTTAATAGTATTTCCATTGTTCCGATAGCCTTTGTGTCGTCACCACTTCCTGTAATTCCAACAGTAAACTCTCTGCCAGGCAAAAAAGTTTCAACCAAAACAGGCTGGTGATAATTCTCTATCAGGTAATTTACCGATTTCTCCAATTGCGTCAGATCTTTCACAAGCGAAAAGCCATCTATCCCTTTACTTGTCCCCTCGGCAACTGGTTTAACAAAGAGCGGATATTGCATATTGATAAATTGTAATTCGGTAATGTGAGAAACAACCTTAAAGTCGGCAGTTAGTACCCCTTTTTGTTTTAAAACTAACTTTGTAAGACCTTTATCGAGGGTAAGGTTCAGAATATCGGGTTCACTGAAAACATAAGGTATTTGATAGGCATCAAGCAGACATGGCACCTGTGCTTCACGAGCAATACCAAACATTCCTTCGCAAATATTGAAAACCAGATCACAGCGATTGCCCTGATTTAAGAAATTAACCAGACTGAAAATATTACCGATTCGTATTACTTCAAATCCCATAGTAGTTATTGCATCATCAAGAGCATCAATGGTATCTGGAGAATCGAACTCTGCAACTTGTTCGTTCGTAAAACCACGCTTTAAGTAATCTTCCTTCAGATCATAAGTTAAACCAATTTTTACCATTTTACCAATCAAAATTAACACTTTTCGGGATAAATGTATTCCTTTCCGAGGTAGTTTATAAGTGTAATACCTTCATTATCAATTTTCTTTACATATTCTGGCAGGAGTGGGATTTTTCCACCACCACCTGGTGCATCAATCACAAAATGTGGAACTGCGTACCCGCTTGTAAAACCGCGAAGTCCTTGGATAATTTCAATGCCTTTTTTCACTTCTGTCCGAAAATGAGCAGACCCGGGAATAGGATCACACTGATAAATGTAGTATGGACGGACACGAACCTTCAGCAGTTCGTGATTTAATTTTTTAAAAGTCTCCACATTATCATTAACATCTTTTAAAAGCACACATTGGCTTCCGAGCGGTATTCCTCCATCAGCCAGCCGATTGCAAGCCTCTTTAGTTTCAATACTTAGTTCATCAGGATGAGAGAAATGAAGGCTCATCATAACGGGATGGTATTTTTTTATAATTTTTATCAGGTTCTTTGTTATTCTCATTGGTAAAACAACAGGTACTTTTGTTCCGATCCTGATAATTTCGACATGAGGGATGGCTCTTAGTCGCGACAACAGATATTCGAGTCTGGAGTCGGATAAAGTTAGCGGGTCGCCACCTGAAATAAGGACATCTCTGACTTGTTCCTTACTTGCAATATATTCTATCGCTCTATCCCAACTCTTGGATGAGACATGAGTTTTATTTTTCTTTGCTACCATGTGGCTGCGTGTACAGTAGCGACAGTAAGCAGCACAAAATCCTGTTACAGTGAATAATACCCGGTCAGGGTATCTGTGCACTATATGGGGTACAGGTGTGTCATTACCTTCATTAAGAGGATCGTTTTTTTCCCCTTCACCAGTCGTTAACTCCTCCTTTGCAGGTATCATAGTTCTGAAAAGTGGATGATCGGGCGCAAAACGATTCAAAAGAGATGCAAAATAGGGAGTTATCCGAAAAGGTAAATGATTTTCCGGTAGAGAGCTGATCACGTTTTCATACGATTCTCCAAATATCTCTTTTAGTCTCTCAGCTGAGTGAATGCTGTTTTTTATCTGCCAAATCCAACTGTTCCAATCGCTAAGTGTTGTTCCGGGGAAATTTTTCCTCATAAAAAGATGTACCGATTCACCGCTCGGAAAATCTACAGATGAATTCAGACTACTGTTAAAAATAGAAAACATACTCCCGGAAACGATAGGAATCGGGGAGTCTGAGGCCATAGTTTCTTCCGAAACTTGAGGCTTTGTCACTGTTGTTCCTGATTTCATGTACAATTGATGCTCTTCTCTGTTTAAAGTTAAGAAATAAAGGTTGCATTTCTCAGTATATCAATATTTTATACCTAAAATGCCTACAGTAAAACTTTGCAAATGTATATCAAATTTAAATAGATTATTTACTTTTTTATCAAACTGGAAAATGATTAAAAAAAAAAATCCTTTTTTGTTCAAATTATGATATGTAAAAAAAATACATGATCTGTTGAATATTATCTGTAATACAATGAATATTAATGTAATACAAGTGATATTGAGTTGAAATATTTCATATTGGTTGTTGATATTGTGGTTAATAATTTTTTTTAAAAACGAATGTTTTTTTATTCTGCTTAAGTGATGCGATTCATCACAGTTTTTGATACCGTGAAGAATAGCCATTGTATGATGTAAATTGTTTCAACTCCTTGTTTTAAGCATTTATTAAGCTGGTATAATTTTTATACCAAATATTTTATTTTTGAAGCGATTAATTGTATTTTAGCGGACAGAATTTTAAGAATAAAATTAAAATATGAAAACAATTGACTGGAAAAATCTGGGATTTGGTTACAGTAAAGCGGATTACAATATTCGTTGCTGGTATCGTAACGGCCAATGGGGTGAATTAGAAGTATCTGATTCTGAAAATATTACATTGCATATTGCTGCAACAACATTGCATTACGGGCAGGAGGCTTTTGAAGGACTTAAAGCTTTCAGAGGGAAGGATGGAAAGATACGCGTTTTTAGGATGGAAGAGAATGCAAAGCGAATGCAACGTTCTTCGCAGGGAATTATGATGGCAGAGGTATCAACCGCACTATTTACTGATGTGGTGCGAAAAGTTGTAAAATTAAATGAAGAGTTTGTTCCTCCTTATGAATCGGGTGCTGCCTTGTATATTCGTCCTCTCCTTATTGGTACAGGTCCACAGATCGGAGTTAAGCCTGCCGATGAATATCTTTTTATGGTGATGGTTATGCCCGTTGGCCCATATTTTAAAGAAGGTTTTAAACCAACTGATTTGGTTATTTATCGTGAATATGATCGTGCTGCACCGCTGGGTACCGGAAAAATTAAAGTTGGGGGAAATTATGCTGCAAGTCTTGTTGCCGGAGATCGTGCCCATCATAATGGATTCTCTTCGGTGTTATACCTCGATGCACGCGAAAAAAAGTATATTGATGAGTGTGGCCCTGCCAATTTTTTCGGAATAAAAGGTAATTCTTACATTACACCTAAATCAGATTCTATTTTGCCTTCAATTACAAATATGAGTTTGCGTCAGTTGGCTAAAGATTTGGGTATGAATGTTGAAGAACGTCAAATAGCGGCTGAAGAGCTTGCCGAATTCAATGAAGTTGGGGCTTGCGGAACGGCTGCTGTGATATCACCAATTAAAAGAGTTTACGATGCCGATAAAGATATTGAGTACCTTTATGGAACTGAACCGGGTAAGTTATGTACTCAACTTTATGAAAAGCTTAGAGGAATTCAATATGGCACTGAACAGGATTCCTATAATTGGACAGAGATAATTGAATGATATTCAGATTATTTAAATAAAAAAGCCACTTCATAAAGTGGCTTTTTTTATTTTGAACAGTTTCCGGCTTTGATTTGTGTCCATGACGGGTTGAAACTATTAAAACCTATATAGGCTATTCCGCCAAACACATCAGGTTTAAGTGCGCAATAGCTGGAAAGCTTAGGATTGTAATAAATATCTATATCACCAGAAATAGATTTTAGTGGTTCGAGTCCGTTAAGTGATGTGAGCTTTTCGTTATTTAAGATTTGCATTTTTCCTTTTACACGTTTCAAAGCATCAATACCTTTAAGGTTGATCAGGTTTTGATTGTCATCGATTATAAAATCACCATTGATGCTATCGAGTTTTGATAATCCGGTTAATGAATTTAATGCATTACATTCAACGATACGAAGGTCTTTTCGTATCCCCTTCAACACGGTTAATCCTGTAAAGGAAACAAATGAAGGAAGTTTGCTTAGCTCAAGAGTTCCTTTTATAGTATCAATTTTTGTAAGACCTTGTAAATTAGACAAGTTATTACAACTTAATAATCTAAGATCATTTTTAATATGTGGTAGATTATTAAGCCCCTCCAGATTTGTTAAATTGTTACATCCTGTAATTAAGACAGATGTAATTGTATCATTCAGTGCGTTTAATGCAGTTATATCGGTTAGAGCAGGTAATCCGGAAAG
>CAILKW010000204.1 GCA_903834845.1 uncultured Bacteroidia bacterium
GCATGTAGGTCAAAACCTGGGCTTCGTGTACCGGATTGAAAAGCTCCCTCGATTTAAGCTCCACTACTACAGTGTTTTCTACAAGGATGTCCATCCTGAACCCGCAATCCAGCTTAATCATTTTTGTTTATTTCAATCCAAAAGTATACCAGTAATACAATCCAAAAGTATACCATTTTACTTAAATAAAAAGGCAGTACTCTGCAGATCGGGGTACCCCGATCTGCAGAGTACTGGCGAGCGGATTTTTTGCTTCTGCTTTTTCATTTTTTCATCATTTCTTTCGTTTCCCTTAGCCGGTAAGATTCTCCGTTCATGTTCACAAGATGTGCTTTGTGGGTCAAGCGGTCCACCAATGCGGCTGTGAGTACCGGGTCGCCAAAGATCTCCTGCCACCGGTCAAAGCTAAGGTTCGTGGTCACTATGGTCGACTTGCGGCCTGCCCGAAGCGAGAGGTGGTTGAAGAGCAATTCTGCTCCTTCCTTGTCAAAAGAGATATAGCCAAACTCGTCACATATTACAAGGTCGTATTTCTCGAACCTTTGCTCCATTTGCCTTAAGGTCCGCTGTGCATGTGATTCGCGCAGTTGTGTAAGAAGGCCATGCACGGTCGTAAAATAGACCTTGTAACCTTTCAGGCAGGCTTTCAGACCCAGGCCAATAGCGATATGGGTCTTGCCAGTCCCTGGATTCCCTGCCAGTATGATATTTTGGCCCGATGCCACAAAGTCGAGCCGTTCGAGCAAAGCGAGCTTTTCTGCCGCATCCTTGGGGAGCAAATCCCGCTTTAGGTCATGAAGGTGCAACCTTGAAGGAAAACCGGCCAGCCTGATCTGTGCTTTTTTCCTGTTTTCCAACCTGGTATCATATTCCCGTTGCATCAGCCGCAAAAGAAATGTCTCATAGTCGGCCCGTTCCTTGGCCGCATCCTGTGCCACTTGTTCGAACTCGTTCCTGAAAGCTGGAAGTCGGAGTTCTTTGCTAATGCGTGTTATTTGTGCTTTTGTTTCGTTTTGTAATTTCATTTTTCTGAGCTGTTTCAATTCATCAAAGCCGTAATTTGTTGCAGTTGTATTTGTGCCATATAAGCCGTTTGGTTGTTTTGGACAACAGGTTTGGCACCTTCAATGGGCTTGTTGCCCAAAAGGGCCAGCAGCTTTTCTGTGGTGATACTTTGGGGGCATAAGCCAACCAACCTCGACACGGTGGCCTCCAGGTTTTCCACGCTAATTTCATTTTGCCGGCAATAATGGAGCAGGTCGATAAAGTCACGGGGGGCACCAGTGTAAAAATCCCCATATAGCTTTCTCAGGTAAGGGCTGCTTGTGAGGGCAACGCTTCCCTCCAATGCCCCCGGCTTTTGCCTCAGGGTATCCAGGTAATGCTCGATGGAGATGACCCACTGGTGCTTGCCATAATCGCGCCGGTGGGACGCAACAGGCCTGTTTTCATAATAGGCTTCGATCGTGCCGCTAAATATTTTGGCATCGACAAAGCACCCAACCAGCTTGTCGGATACAGAATAACGGTTCGTACAGTAGCTTATTGTCGCGTATTTGTCCACCCTCAATTGTACCGAATCGGAACATGCCAAAGGACCGGAACATTGCCACAATAAGGCACTCTCATCGGAAAACATCTCCATTGCCGTACGGCCAGTCAATTGCTGTTTGGTCTGGTTGATCTGGTCGATGACCGTTCCCAAATATTTTCCGGCTTCTTCAAAATTGGCAAAGCTGCTTTTAAAACCAAAGGCTTTTCTCCTGATATATTCAACGCTGCGTTCAACGTGCCCCTTCTCGTTGCCACTATAAACATTGCAAAAACGGTGGCCAAACAGGTAATGGCCTTTGAGCTGGAGCAATGCCTGGGTGGGCTCTTTCTCGTGTTTGCCAATAAATTTGGAAACCGCAACACGCATATTGTCATAAACCATCTGGTGGTAAACACCCCCGATATGTTCAAAAAATGAAACATGCGATTCCATAAATGCCAGGGTGTCCTGACGTTTGTAAATGATGGCATAGCGATAATTGCTATAAGCGGACGTAAAGACCGCAAGCTGGAAACAACTCTGTTGACCTGCAATATTGAGCTTTATCTCGCCCCAATCAAACTCACAGGTAGAGCCTGGCTGATATTGCTGGCGGATAAAAGCTTCTTTGCCCAACGTTGGTTTCCCTTGCTTTTCCCTGATATAATTGCATATTGTGGTATAGCCAACACCAAAACCCTCTCCGTGCAGCAATTGCAATATATCAATTCTCTTTAATACCTGCTTGCGCATACCCTGTTGTACTTTCTTGACGTTTTCTTCAAGCAAAGTATCTATAAATGACCGCACTTCACCAGTCAACCGTACCTTGGTACGTACCCCTACCCGGTAAACCGGAGGGTCCGACAGGTACGCCGAAAGGGCCGTCCCGGACCTAATGGATCCATTTTGAAGGTTCTCATATCCCTCAATGTACTTCTTTATCGTTTTACGGTTCACTTGTAGTTCACGCGATATCTTTCGCTGACTCTTGCCATTACGATAGCTACTAATTACGATTTCTTGCTTTGTATACATACTTATCATGTGTTAAAAATGAGACTTATTTCCCATTTTGTTATCACTAAGTGGTATACTTTTCGATTGAAAGGTGGAGTACTTCTTAATTAATATAAACATACTGCTTAAATACATTAGGTGAGCTTAAATTGTTGGAGGTGATCAATTCGGTAAACAGGCAAATTTCTGTTGACCTGATCCCTACCTGTTTGGCAGCACATATTAAACTGGCTGATTATCAACACAGAACCTCTGATTATTTGGCAAACATTGTTGATGAATTGCTTCCCGAAATAAAAAGACGAAACCTCACCAGCCGCGTGGATATTTTTATTGATGAAGGGGCGTTTTCGAGTGAAGAAGCTATGACTTATCTGACCCGGGCCAAACTGATGGGTTTTGATCTGGTGATCCATGGCGAACAATTTACTTCAGGAGGTGTAGCACTCGCATGCAGTTTGGGTGCTGCTTCAGTAGATCATCTTGAAGCCATTAGAGATTTTGAAATCCAACTTCTTGCAAATTCAAATATTATTCCAGTTGCCTTGCCCGGTGCGTCTTTGGGTTTAGGTTGTCAGTTCGCCCCTGCCCGTAAGTTGTTGGATGCGGGCTGTTCGCTTGCCATCGGCTCCGACTGGAACCCAGGTTCGGCTCCTATGGGAGATCTTTTGCTTCAAACCTCTATTTTAGGTATCTTTGAAAAAATGACAATGGCCGAATCGCTGGCAGCAATAACTGTAAGAGCCGCATCCGCACTTGGTTTGAACGATAGGGGAATTTTAAAAAAAGGTTATCTTGCTGATTTTATAGGTTTTCCTGTTTCCGATTACAGGGAGATCATTTACAACCAGGGAAGTTTAAAACCTTCAAAGGTCTGGAAAAGAGGAAATCTGGAAAACGGAGGCAGAAGAATGAAGAATGAGAAATGAAGAAATGAAAATTGGAAACTGAGATAATGTAGAAATTGGAAACTGGAAATTGGAAATTGAAGGAAATTGGAAATTGGTCACTGGAAACTGAAGGAATTTGGAAATCAGCCACCAAAAATGAATAATGTTTAGAATTACAATCATTTTCCTGTGTCCTTCAGATACACCGTAGGTGTTAAACTATTGTAGAAGAAATCAAATTCCATGAACAGGCGGCGCAATCAGGCGATTATTAAAAGCTCAAACCTTAAATGCGCCGCAAAGAGAAAGGTTTCGGTCAAACAGGAAGATGTGAATGTCGTTACAAAC
>CAILKW010000205.1 GCA_903834845.1 uncultured Bacteroidia bacterium
GGATGGATTTAATATTCCCAAAGTATCGGGTAACATCACACGTCCTACCTTTTCCTCTCTTAAACCTTCGAGCATAAAATCAACATATTCAGGCGAATTCCTCATCCCGTTCGACCAGTCTTCGAGGTAAATATTTACCTTGATTCCCATTTCCTGAGCCAGCTGAAGTGAGCTTTTAATTCCTGACAAATGTTCTTCAGGTGATTTCTTCAGTTGTTGGGTTACATGGCGGAGAGAGCCCTTAGCTAACAAATTCATAACCTTTCCGCCGGCACGGGAAATCCATTCAAGCGAGGTTTTCCCGTCAACGAATCCGAGAATCTCCACGCGTTCGAGATAACCAGCATGATTAGCCCAATCAAGAACTTTTCGTGCCCCTCTGAATTCTCCGTCTGAAACACGGGCAGAGGCCACCTCGATAAAATCTATGCGAAGTTCCTCTAGGAGAATCTTGGCAATGTTCAGCTTTTCCAGTTCGGAAAAGGAGACTCCTGAGGTCTGTTCACCATCTCTCAGGGTTGTATCCATTATATAAACCATACCCGTTTTTTTTGTTTTAACTATCAAAGGAATGTTAATTAGGCATTTTCGAAAGCTATGATTTCAGCTTTCAGACTTATCAAAAAGTCAATGTCATCGTAGCCATTCAGAAGGCACTCCTTCTTATAGGGATTAATATCGAAATTAACAACTGTTCCTTTATTCAGGTTTTGGATCGTTTGGTTTTCGAGATCAATTTCAAATTGGGCAGTTGGATCGGTTTCTACAGTTTCGAAAATTCCCGAAAGGAAATCATCCGGAACCTGAACAGGTAATAGTCCGTTATTCAACACATTACTTTTGAATATATCGGCAAAGAAACTTGAAATTACAACCCTGAATCCTGCATCATAAACAGCCCAGGCAGCATGCTCACGACTTGAGCCACTACCGAAATTTTTACCAGCCACCAGAATCTGACCCGAGAAACTGGGATTATTTAACACAAAATCAGGATTTGGTGTACCATCTTTTCTATAACGCCAATCTCTGAAAAGATTATCTCCAAATCCTTTTCGTTCAACAGCTTTAAGGAATCGTGCGGGGATTATCTGATCAGTGTCCACATTCTCAATAGGAAGCGGAACCACAGTACTAATCAGTTTCTTAAATTTTTCTATAGACATGTCTGATATTCTTAAAATGTTCTTTTAATTATATTTCTCGCGGATCGGAAACCATTCCAGTAATTGCAGCAGCAGCAGCCATTAACGGACTTGCAAGCATGGTACGTGCACCTGGTCCCTGACGACCTTCGAAATTGCGGTTCGATGTTGAAACAGAATACTTTCCTTCGGGGATTTTATCATCGTTCATGGCCAGACATGCTGAACATCCAGGCTGACGAAGGCTAAAACCGGCAGTTTCGAGGATTTCAACCAAACCCTCTTCCCTTATCTGCTGTTCCACCTTTTTTGAACCTGGAACAATCCAGGCAATTACAGATTCTGCTTTCTTTTTACCTTTCACAAAGTTGGCAAAAAGTCTGAAATCTTCGATACGGCCGTTAGTACAACTTCCGATAAAGACATAATCAATTTTTTTTCCTTTGATTTTATCACCAGGTTTGAAACCCATATATTCCAATGATTTATCGAATGTTGCACGATCAGATCCTGTCAGGCTTTCACCGGTAGGAATAGTGCCACTAACCCCTATTCCCATTCCAGGATTAGTGCCGTAAGTGATCATTGGTTCGATGTCGGCTGCATTAAACTGGTATTCTGTATCAAAAACTGCATCATCATCAGAGCTTAACTGTTTCCAAAGTGAAAGTTTTTCATCCCAAGCATCCCCTTTTGGTGCAAATTCCCTCCCTTTAATGTAATCATAAGTAACATTATCGGGCGCAATCATTCCCCCACGTGCACCACATTCAATACTCATATTGCACAGTGTCATTCGGCCTTCCATAGAAAGACTGCGGATTGCCGAACCTGAAAATTCGATAAAATGACCTGTTCCACCGGAAGTAGATATTTGGGAAATAACGTACAGCGCAATGTCTTTTGCCGTCACATCTTTTTGCAATTCTCCTTCAACACATATAAGCATCTTTTTCGGTTTAGGCTGAAGGATACACTGACTTGCAAAAACCATTTCAACTTCGCTGGTTCCTATTCCGAAAGCTATACTGCCAAAAGCACCATGCGTTGAAGTGTGGCTGTCGCCGCAAACAATGGTCATTCCAGGCTGGGTAATTCCCAATTCAGGACCGATTATATGAACTATTCCATGATATTGATGGTCAAGGCCATATAACTGAATTCCGTTTTTGGCACAATTCACCTCAAGAGCCTCAACCTGAAGACGCGAAAGTTCTTCTTTTATAGGAAGATGTTGATCAATTGTTGGAACATTATGATCGGGTGTAGCAACTGTATTTTGCGGACGGAAAACTTTCATTCCTCTATTTTCCAAACCCAAAAAAGCGACCGGACTTGTAACTTCATGAATAAAATGCCGGTCAATATACAATACATCGGGGCCGTCTTTCACCTGTTTTACAACATGACTGTCCCATATTTTATCAAAAAGTGTTTTTGGTTTCAAAATCATTAATATTAAAATTGTTGAAGACTAAAAAATCCTAAAATTTGCAATTGTTTATTTTGAAGCTGCTTTTTCGGCGTTGCCGATTTTATTAATTGCATCAATAAACGCTTCCACTGAAGCTGTAATAATGTCGGTATTTGCGCCGAAACCATTATAAATGTTATCATTATATTCAACCTGCATGTGAACTTTGCCAACGTCATCACTTCCTTTGTTTATGGCCTGAATCAAAAACTCCTGAAGCGTAACTTTTCGATGTATAATGCTTTTTACTGCTTTTATAGCTGCATCAACCGGCCCGTTACCTGACTCGGTAGCTGAGAATTTTTCACCAGCTATATCAAGCGTAAGTGTTGCCATCGGAACAAGATTCTTTCCAGTTACAACCTGTAGAAAGTCGAGTTTTATGCGCCGTTCGCTTTTAACCTTTTCACCTACAAGCATTAAAAGATCATCCTCTTTGATGTCTTTTTTCTTGTCTGCCAAAAGTAAAAACTCTTCGTAAACTTCATCAAGTTTTTCCTTTTCGAGAGTAATGCCGAGTAATTCCAGACGGTGTTTCAGTGCTGCACGTCCGCTACGGGCAGTTAAAACTATTGATGATTCGCTGATTCCTACTTCTAAAGGATCGATAATTTCGTAATTCTCGCGATTTTTCAGAACTCCATCCTGATGTATTCCGCTCGAATGTGAGAAAGCATTTCTACCGACTATTGCTTTATTAGGTTGAACAGGCATATTCATTAAACTTGAAACAAGGCGGCTGGTTCTGTAGATATTTTTAGAATTAATATTGGTGTAAAGATTGAGTTCTTTGTGCGAACGCAAAATCATTACTACCTCTTCAAGAGCCGTATTTCCGGCACGCTCGCCAATGCCGTTAATTGTTACCTCAACCTGACGTGCCCCATTAATTACACCGGCAATTGTGTTGGCTGTTGCCATTCCCAAGTCGTTGTGACAATGTGTCGAAATAATAGCTTTGTCAATATTTGAAACGTTTTCCATCAAAAATTTGATCTTCGCCCCAAAATCATCCGGTAAACAGTAACCTGTTGTATCAGGTATATTTACAACTGTAGCACCAGCTTTAATGACAGCTTCGACAACTCTTGCAAGATAAACATTATCGGAGCGGCCTGCATCTTCGGCGTAAAACTCAACATCCTCAACGTATTTTTTTGCATATTTTACTGCAGCCACAGCCCTTGCCAGAATTTCTTCGGGATTGGAATTCAATTTATATTGAATATGATATGGAGAAGTTCCTATTCCTGTATGGATTCTGCCACGTTTAGCATATTTCAGAGATTCGGCAGCCACATCAATATCTTTTTCAACTGCACGGGTAAGGGCACAGATTGTCGGCCATGTTACTGCTTTCGATATTTCGACAACAGACTTAAAATCGCCGGGACTCGAAATAGGAAATCCAGCCTCAATAACATCAACTCCCAATTGCTCAAGAACTTTGGCAACTTCAACTTTTTCGATTGTATTTAATTGGCATCCAGGTACCTGCTCACCATCTCGCAGAGTGGTATCGAAAACATATACGCGATTATCCATGATTTATTTTTGTTAAACTTATTAATGTTAAAATATTTTATTTGAATTACTACTTTATTTTGGCATCCAATTTATCGAAAAGGGCATCGCGTTCTTTTAGAAATACAGATAGTTTTTCGATTGGTGACCGAGTGATCGCTACTCTTCCGGAACGGATAAACTGTAGTACTCCAAATGGATTCAAACCCTCGAAAAGCTCCTGCGTCTCCTCTTTGTGACCGGTTTTTTCAATTACAGTATATTCGCGTGTAATTTCCAAAATTCGTGCATTATGTTGCCTTATCAGTTTTTCGATCTGATCACTCTCCATTAATGCAGTTGTTGGAACTTTATAAAGGGCGATTTCCTGAAAAATCATCTCATCGTTGGTATAATAAAAAGCTTTCAGCACTTCAATCTGTTTGTCTATCTGTTTCACAATATTGACAACTTTTTCTTTCTCTTCGTTTACAACAATGGTAAACTTGCTTATTCCCTTTAAAGCTGATTCAGAAACTGTTAAACTTTCGATATTTACTTTGCGCCGTGTGAAAATAATGGTAATACGATTCAGCAAACCTATATGGTTTTCGCTGTATGCCGTTATGATATATTCTTGTTTCATCTTGTGAATTTTTAATTTTCTTTTGATTTGAAAACTTATTTCAGCTCGTCTGCACTAAGGATGATTTGCGAAACCGATTTTCCTGCCGGAACCATCGGAAAGATATTGTCTTCTTTCTCAATCATCACTTCGAGAAGATATGGGCCGTCATGAGCAAACATTTTCTTCATGGCATTTTCAAGCTCGCCCCGATTAGTCACTTTGTTTCCTGGAATACCATAAGCATCAGCAACTTTTACAAAATCGGGACTTTTAATTTCTGTAAAGGAATACCGTTTTTCGAAGAAAAGTTCCTGCCATTGCCTCACCATTCCCAGAAAATGGTTATTAAGTATCACAATTTTGACTGCCAGGTTTTCCTGAGAAATAGTTCCTAACTCCTGAATTGTCATTTGCATTCCTCCATCACCTGCAAAGACAACTACCTGCCTGTCTGGTGCTCCGAATTTTGCTCCGATTGATGCAGGCAATCCGTAACCCATTGTTCCCAAACCACCTGAAGTAACCCAACTGCGCGAACCAACAAATTTGGAATAACGGGCAGCCGCCATCTGATTTTGACCCACGTCAGTAATTACAACAGCATTATTATCTGTAAGATTCGAGACCATCCGAACTACTTCAGCCATTGTCATTCCAGGTTTCTGCGGAAAAAGGTCGCTGCTTATAACCTTTTGTTTCTCAATATCTTCAGCCTCCATAAATTCTGCAATCCATTCCGGATGTTGTTGTTCTTTCACTAATCGTGAAAGCAATCGAATGGTTCGTTTTGCATCACCAATAAGTGCAACATCCGTTTTAACGTTTTTATCTATTTCTGCAGGATCTATTTCAATATGAATAATTTTGGCTTGCTTGGCATAGGTACTGATGCTGCCTGTTACGCGGTCATCGAAGCGCATTCCAACTGCAATTAAGACATCACACTCGTTTGTTTTAATATTAGGACCATAGTTACCGTGCATACCTAACATCCCCATATTCAAAGGATGATCGGTTGGAATTGCTGATAAACCGAGCAGTGTACCTGCAGCAGGTATTCCTGTTTTCTCAATAAAACTAATAAGTTCTTTTTCCCCGCCGGATAAAATAACACCCTGACCATAAAGCAAAAACGGTTTCTTTGCGTGATTAATCAGCTCTGAGGCTTTCTTTATCAATGCTTTATCAGCAGGATATTCCGGAACATACGAACGTATCTTAATACACTTGGAATAGGAATAATTAATTTTTGCAAACTGAGCATCTTTAGTGATATCCAAGACAACTGGCCCCGGACGGCCACTTGATGCTATATAGAAAGCTCTCGAAATAGCTTCAGGAATCTCTTCGGCAGATGTTATCTGGTAATTCCATTTAGTAACAGGCATTGTAATACCTATTACATCAGATTCTTGAAACGCATCGGTACCAAGCAAACCCGAAATAACCTGACCAGTAATACAGACAAGCGGTGTTGAATCAATAAGGGCATCGGCTATTCCTGTGATAAGATTGGTTGCGCCGGGACCAGATGTTGCAATACATACACCCACTTTTCCCGAAACACGCGCGTAGCCCTGTGCAGCATGAACTGCACCTTGTTCATGGCGCGTAAGAACATGTTTTAGAAGATGATGATAATCGTGAAGCGCGTCATAAACCGGCATAATTGCGCCTCCGGGGTATCCAAAGATCGTGTCAACACCTTCGGCAATCAAAGAGCGGATTACAGCTTCAGAACCCGTTAATTCGATTGACTCCTGATCGAGTGGATTTTCGTTTGATAAAGATGTCATAACTATTTAGTTTAAAATTATTCAATAATTCTTATCGCTCCTTTGTCTGCCGAAGCAACAAGGCTTGCATAAGCTTTTAACGCATTACTTATTATTCTGTTTCGTTTCTCTGGTTGATATGCCATTTTCCCACGGGCTTCCTGTGCTTTTTTTCTTGCTTCCAATTCAGCATCCGTGACAATCATTTCTATCTTTCGTTGAGGAATATCAATCATAATACGGTCTCCATCCTTAACCAAAGCAATTTCACCACCAGCTGCTGCTTCGGGAGATACATGTCCTATTGAGAGGCCTGAAGTTCCTCCCGAAAAACGTCCATCGGTTAGTAAAGCACATACTTTATCCAGCTTCGATGCTTTAAGATAGGAGGTTGGATAGAGCATCTCTTGCATTCCGGGCCCACCTTTGGGCCCTTCGTAACGAATTATCACCACTTCACCGGCAAGAACTTCACGTTTGAGAATACCTTCACAAGCATCGTCCTGTGATTCATATACACGCGCAATACCATTGAAACAGAAAACCGAAGGATCGACACCGGCAGTTTTAACAATACAACCCTGCCGTGCAATATTTCCATAAAGTATGGCTAATCCGCCCTCTTTAGTGTAAGCATGTTCGATATCACGAATACAACCTTTTTGACGGTCAGTATCCAATTCAGCATAATAACTCTCCTGCGATCCCATTTTCAGATTACGACCTATATTGCCGGGAGCTGAAGCAAAGAGTATTCTTGCCTCACTGTCGGATGTTGGTCTTTGAATATCCCATTTATTTATAGCTTGAGCAAGGGTTGTATCTGTCACACGAGCTACGGCGGTGTTTAACAAGCCGCCCTTTTCAAGTTCACCCAGAATCGCCATTATGCCTCCGGCACGATTAACATCCTGAATATGATAATGTGAACTTGGAGACACTTTACAAATACAGGGTACTTTACGCGAAAGAGCATCAATATCCTGCATCTTAAAATCAACTCCGGCCTCGTGGGCAACTGCCAATAAATGGAGAACAGTGTTGGTTGATCCACCCATTGCGATATCGAGAGTCATGGCGTTCATAAAGGCATCACGCGATGCAATGCTGCGTGGCAACACCATTTCGTTACCATTCTGATAATAATCCAACGTGATCTCAACTAATAGTTTAGCTGCGTTTTCAAAAAGTTTTTGACGGTTTAAATGAGTAGCAACTACTGTTCCGTTACCTGGAAGTGAAAGACCCAAAGCCTCTGTAAGACAATTCATTGAGTTTGCAGTAAACATTCCTGAGCAGGAGCCGCAGGTAGGGCAAGCTTTTTGTTCCACTTCGGAAAGTAAGTTTTCGTCAACCGATGGATCTGCACCCATAACCATTGCATCAACGAGGTCGTATTTTTTATCGGCTACCACACCTGCTTCCATTGGTCCTCCCGAAACGAAGACACATGGTATATTTAATCGCATGGCAGCCATTAACATACCTGGTGTAATCTTATCGCAGTTCGAGATACAGATCATTGCATCGGCTTTATGTGCATTTACCATATACTCCACGCTATCGGCAATCAAATCTCTCGAAGGAAGAGAATATAACATTCCATCGTGACCCATTGCGATTCCGTCATCAATAGCAATTGTATTGAATTCAGCGGCAAAACAACCCTGATCTTCAATAAATTTCTTCACCTGCTGCCCAATTTCGTGAAGGTGAACATGCCCGGGAACAAATTGCGTAAACGAGTTAACCACAGCGATTAACGGTTTGCCAAATTGCTCCTCTTTCATTCCGTTTGCTCTCCATAAACTTCTTGCACCGGCCATCCGCCGTCCGATTGTTGTTGTATTGCTTCTCAGTTCAATTTTCATCAGAATCTATTTTTGTTAAATTTATACCTAAAAAAAAGCCTTTCTCGTTTTGAGAAAGGCCCTTATATGTTTTATCATACAATATATAACCCTCCTCACCCGGCAAAGACGAGAATAAGAATGACTACTAGTAGAAGGCTATTTACAAAACTGTTATTCATACCAATCAAAGACAAAATGTTAAAATTTAAATGCTGAACCTTTACTTTTGACGTGCC
>CAILKW010000206.1 GCA_903834845.1 uncultured Bacteroidia bacterium
ATAACCCAGGTGGTAGAAATGTCCGGCAAGTACTGCTCCTTCTGCTGACTGTTGTGTTTTTAATAGTACTGCAACATTATCTATTTGATCTAAAATGCGCTGTTTGTCAGGATTTTTTTTCGTCAATTGGGTGGCGAAATCGGCTCTTCGTTTCGTAAACACTTCCCAGTTTTTCAATGTACGACTGTAAAGTTCTTCATAGCCAAGTGCTAAAACCTGACTTGTATTTTCATCACATGCCTGATATAGTGGGCCTCCGATAAAATAGATTTCACTTTGGCCTGTTCCGACCTTTATTTCCAAGTGATCAGTTTCATTATTTTTAGAAATTGATCCGTTTTTTCGAATGATAATTTGCTGGAACTGCTCATACGGATGTGAGTAAACCCCATAAATCGGGAGCCCCCGGTCTTTATGGATCATTAAGGCTGAAACGGCTTTTCCCGAATAATCAACTGAATTATCAATTAACGTGACGAGAGGGTCTTTCAAAATATCCAGATCCAAATTAAAAGGTTTAAAGGCAACGATATTCCTCACAAAAACAGGCAGGTCACAATCAACGAAATCAGTTATTTCGGCTATTTTTTCACCCTTTAAGTTAAGTACATGTTTCCAGACAGCTGATCCCGGAAGACGGGTTGATGTTACCGTCATATTCTTATCTTTCAGATTGAGTTGAAGATACGACGGAGAACTATAGGTTGGACCAAAGAGGCTTTTAATTTCCATCCCTTCCTGATAAACACAATATTGTCCGTTTCCAAGGCAATGCATTGCGCCTGTTGATTTTTGGGTATAGCCCCACACGGACATAAGCATAATCGAACTCACGAACAACCATCTGAAAACCAATTTTTGAATATTCAAATTATATCTTTTCATACCTCACTGTTTTAAATTTAATGGATGCCAGGCTGTTTTCCAATTAGCCCATTTTGAACCATAGGAATAGGAGATATATTGCTCTTTTTCAGGATTAATATGACCGGTTTCGTCTCCGCTCCAGCCGCAATTATGGAGAAATGGATTAAGTTTGTCACGTATCTCAGCAATTTTTGTGAAATTTATGCCGTCAGCAGATTCCCATAAAACGATATAGCTTGCTGAAGTCATACGCGAAGCGGTATGTATTGCCTGAAATTTCTTCAGATCGTCTCGGTATTTTACATCGCAATGATCGGCTGCTGTTATTCCCGATTTATTTATAACTGTGCCCCGGTAATTAAGATTTAAAGGCCAGTTTGTATCTTTAGCTGATGCTGTTGCCAGCCGGGTTGTTGTATTGGTTGATCCTCCTGAATTCCATGAATAATAAAAGAAGAGGGTATCATTTTTTACAACCATACACGGTTCCCCTGCTCCAAAGAAATCAGGACTTTCATTATACGTGATCACCGGTTGTGGAGTGCCGCCCCATCCCGTTCCGTTCCACTTTTCCCATGGTCCGGCGGCAGATGACGATCTGCAAACATAAACGTGGTTGTTTGTACCCCTGTTGTCTTCAGTTGAAGTATATCCCAAATAGTAAAATCCACCCCATTTTGCCACCCCAGGGTCGCACACCGAAAGCTGATCGCGTGTATATTCTGTTGGCTTGAGTACCATAAGGTCTTCACTCCAGGTGGTACCATTATCTAAGGAGCGGCGATAAGCAATCTGATCCCAGTAACCACTACCGGCGGATTTGCTCAATAACATCCAAGCACTGTAATTACCTGTAACAATTTCACCATTCAGAAAATTTGTTACCCCACTTTTAACACCTGTTTTTTTCCATACACCGGCTGTTCCCGCCGGATTACTTAAAACCCACAGATAATCCCCGACAGGAAATTTATTTTCATTAGTTATTGAAAGACCCTCGTTGTCCTTATAATTGTTAAAAGAAACGGTTGCAATAGCAGGATTGGCTATGGTTGAACTATAATCGGATTTCCAATGATAAAAACTGAGTGTTAAACTGCTATTTGTTGTATTCCAGTTTGGACATGCTACCTGAATGGCATAAAAAGGTACTGTTGCAGAAAATTTCTGAGCAGCTGTTACCGAATTTGCCAGACCTATTGCTAACTCGTTATCCTGTTCGTTAAAATTTTTCACTTTATCGCCAAATGTATCACCTGGAGCAGCAAACCATGCATCAATGGAACCGTCAGAATTAAGAATAATGGAGGGTCCATAACGATATACGCCACCGGTATAGATATCCCAACTAATATTTACACCCGGCACATTTGAATACTTTGTGGCAGGATTTAAAACAGGAACCTTAGCCGATGATGAATCATTCTTACAGGCTACCAGAAACACGATTGTGATACCGGCCATTAGAAGCTTTCCCAATTTTATTTTTCCAATTTCCATATTAAAATAGCTTTAAAGAGTCGCTTAACTTTCAGGCTTATTGTATTTTAAAAATTCATTCAGACTTTTTTACTTCCCCATCGGAAGCCAGGTAAACACACGTTTTCCTGACCAGCTGTCAACGGAACCGTAATCCACCATCCTTATAAAACCATCATTCGTAGGAATTTTAACCAATAACTTATTATTAAGGGTATTGCTTGTTTCTGAAACTGCCTCAACATAACCATCCTTCGATTGAATTGTAACCGGTTGATTGAAATTTTTATCCGTATTCTCTTCTCTTGCAAGGACGATAGGACCCCTGACCACAGCCTGAAAATTATCACCGGCACGATTACTGCCACGCAGTGAGTTGATAACCCGGCAACGCATATCGAGTGATAACGTGATCTTGTCACCTGCTGACCACTTTCTCGCGATTGCGGCATAATTACCCGGAACAACAGAAACAGCTTCTCCGTTAACTTTTAAAACTGTTGACTTACTCCATTCGGGAATCCGTAACCTGATGGTGAATTTTTCTGGATTTTTGGGTGTTACACTTACCACAACATCTCCTGACAAGGGATATTCTGTTGAAATATCTAATCGGACATTTTTTTTCCCGGCAGTTAATGCAGTTGCTGACCCAGCATTGTAAAGATTGATCACCGGACCGGAAGCAGAATTCATCACTGCAATGTATGGAAGATAAGCAAGTCCCATTGGGCCGTTAAGGTTACAGCATGTGACGTAAACACCTTCTACCATACCGCCCCAACCTTCAGGATTTGTTTTTACGCCATTCAGCAAATTAACATAGCTAAATCCATCACCGGAGGGTTTCATTGCTCCAATTAGTCCGTTATAGGCGTATTTTTCAATCATATCCACAGTCGAAGGATCCCCAGTCAATCGCAAAATTTGGCTGCATAATTTCATCCAAGTTACTCCGACACAAGTTTCCATCATCCTTTTTATATCAGGATTGGTTTGTTCAAATGCCGTGTTGTCCCATCCTTCACCCGCCACTGCCGGGTGATAAGGCTGATCACCTCCGCCATTTCCAATGATGGTTATTTCATTGGCGATAATATTGTGATAGAGATTCATAAACGATTGTTTCCAGTGTTCGTTACCTGTTACCCTGTAATATTCGACTAATCCTTCAAAAAGCGACATCATCTCGTAAGCCTTTGGATAAACACCTCCAATCTTTTCAGGAACCACGTTGTTATAAGCATCTTCAATAATATTGAATCCTTTGGCACCACCTTCAATTTCAACTATATAACGGGCAAAATCGAGATATCTTTTGTAACCGGTCAGCTTATACAAACGCATAATTGGTTCAAGCACAGTACTTGATTCGATGTGGTTTGGACTCCATCCCTGATCAATAATCCTGATTTTTGGAGAAGGTCCTATCTGAGTTACCATGCAGTCAGCCTGATCAATCATAGCTTTTAAAACGGCAGGATCTTTTTCGACTTGCATATAATACTGATCTAATCCCAATAAAACATACTTTCGTTCCCATAGGTCTCCACCCGGCCCATCGGGTTGTTTTGCTATCTCGGAACAGCTGATGCTTCCGTTTGCACGCTTGGTAGTCAACAGGTCGGAAACTGTAGCCTTTAGAGTTTTTTTCAATTCAGGATTCTGAGTGTAGGCGTAAAACATACATCCTGAACGCACTGCTTTTCCCCACATTTCGCCCTGTGCAAAAAAAGATCTTCCGGTTCTGAATTTTTCTACCAGAGCCGAATATGGTACAACACCTAAATTCCAATGGGTTATTGAATTTTGAATGTAGTTTTCAAAATAGCCATTCAGATGGACAGAGTTGTCAGGTAGCGGCATGAATTGATCTTTAATCTTAACTCTGTCTTCTGCTTTGCCAGTGCAGATAGCAATACATAAAATTGGTAAAAGAATTGATTTTATGTAAAAAGTGCTGCAACATAATTTTACGAATAGATTCATATCTTTTTTTATTAATTACTTTATGCGACCATTACTTTAATAAATGCTTAAATAACAATAATATGAAAAGGATTCAACTTACAACGAGTTTTTTTCTTTCACATTTTTCACGATTGCTTAATTCGATAATATATAGCCCCTTATTTTTAATAAAACCCATATTAATACTATCGGAAATAACAGAATCCTTATATTTTTTATGCCATAAAATCTGCCCCTCCATACTATAAATCGTTAGAAGTGAATTATATGAAGTTGCAAAAGGAAAAACTATATTTAGAACATCTTTTACAGGATTGGGGTAGATATGAAATGAGGATGATGTTTTGTTCGATATTTTGGTTGGCATTTCGGTAAAATAATGGTAATTGAATCTGCCACTGGGAGCTGCATCACCATTGACATAGAAATCCATTATGTTTCCCTCTTCCTGCATGTTATCGCTCCACTTAAATTCAAAATTTAACAGCTTGTCATCGGTTACTCCAAGAACTGAGCGACTTATTTTAAGTACAAGTGTTTTTATACCTGTGTTATATTGTGCTTCTCCAACCTTGCTCCAGTTCCACGAATTGTCGCTTTTTTCAATACTTGCTGATAATGTTGGGTTTAACCGGTTTACTACGAAATCATAACCCTCCCAGCCAGTCTCTTTTTTTCGGTCAATATCAATAAACAACCGCATCCATTTAGTGTCTGTTTTGGCTGTCAGTTGATTTGATGTTTCAACATAGAAATAGAGGTAATCTTTGTCTCTTGCAACTTTAGCCATTACAATATCGTTTCGTCCGGTTGAATTGGTATAAATCAGATTGGTTCCCTGTCCTGCATGATTACGGTGAAGAATATTGCCTTTGGGAGAAAGGTATTCAGGTTTAACATTATTCCAAACATTCGGGTCGTTCATATCAATGGTTTGGGCTGCTGATGCAACTTCTTCATCCGACATTCCTTTGAACTTTCGTATATTACTAACCAATTGCATATAATATACATCGCCTTTATTTCCCCATGATTTTACGGGTTCTATATCGCGGCTTTTCTCGGCTGAATATTCATCAACAAAGGCGAACGGTTTTACATCCCAATCGAAGTGGCGGCCTGCTATCCACTCGTTCCAACCTGTAACAAACACTAAATCGGGGTCAATTATTTTTGCGCGGTCCCATTGTTCCTGAAAATTAAGGCCATATAAATATGCATCAGTACGCGAATCCTGTCCCTTGGCTTTAGTATAGCTGCGGCCATAGGTAAGAGCAGTATTGAAGCCACTGGCATGCCCTCCGCTGGCATCTGAGGCATTCTGAGCCACACCAACTGTTGTCTGCTCGAAACCTCCGCCAGTTTTAGGGCTATATCCATGTTGAGGATAATTTTCAAGCCATCCCCACTGATCATTTCGGGTTGGGCCACTTACATAATCGGGTTGACCGGGGCGGAAGGTGAAAAAGTCCTTCATGCTATACACGGTCTGCTGATCAATTGAACCGGTAACGGCAACCGGTGTATGATTTGTGCCTGATGTGAGTTTAGTGAAATTTAATTCGGGATTATATGAGATTTCACTTTCATAGCTTCCGGTTACTGTGTTACCGCTATAATAACTTATTACGGGGTCGGTGCTGTCTGTCCATTTCCATACACCAACTTGTTCGGTTCCGTTACTTATCACCCAAAGGTATTCTCCTGCTTTTTGTTGATCAAATGTCAGTTTTATTTTCTCATTATCATTGAAGTTGATAAATGTTTTTACAGCTAACGGACTGGTAGCAATGCTTTGCGCATAATTAGTATTCCATTTGTATAAACTGAAAGTGAGATTGCCAACGTTGTTACTCCAACTCGGGCAGGTTGCATTGATCGCATAAAAAGGTGATGTTGCTGTAAATTTCAGACCCGCAGTGCCGCCATCAAGTGAATTCAGGCTTTCGGGGTAGGCCATAATCAATGGTTTATTGTTCCATATAAACCATAAATCTTTATAAAGTTGTGGTTGGTAAAGCTCTGTGTATAACTCGTAAAGTGATAAAAGAGTATTGTTATTTGCTCCAAATGGAAGAAGAAAGCAGATTTGCGGGGTTTTAACTCCGTCTTTTCTTGCCTGATCCCACACTTTCAATAAAACAGTATAGGAGGATTTCCATGTCAGACTGCCATTCGTACAATCAAAAAAGACAACATCAACGCCAGCATCTGCGAGCATTTCGGCATGTTTGCGAAGCACCCATTCATCTGTTGTCCTATAGTAACCAAACAAGGGTTCATCCCACCAAAAAACACCTGGAGTAATGCCTTGCCATGCCTGATGATAAGCATCAGTTGCCGCCAATGGGTATTGTTTCAATATTTCCGTGATATTCATCACCGGTGAAAAAGTTGCATTTCCGTCAGTATGCCATGTCCAGTAGAAAAGGCCGACATATTTATCTTTTCGCTTGATGCCTGTATCGCTTTTTGCGGGTAATTTTCGACCAAGGGCATCAGTTGCAGGTAAGCCATTGCCATAATTAGACTCGTTAATCTGAGCTGGCAAATAGGGTGCAATTATGAAAAAGATTATGATAAAAAACAGTTTTCTCATTGAATTAAAACGTTTTGGAAAATATTTTGCCGGATTGAACCAATCCGGCAAGAATAATCAAAATTATTGTATAATTTCCGTTTGTATTAGGAAGAGAACTTGTTAAATGCCTTTGTCAATTTATAAATTGAGCTTTCGGAAAAACTCCCAAAAGCTCAATTTAAAACAATTAATCCAACCAACCCGGGTTCTGCCAATTAGCCGATGAAAATCCGATAATCTTATCAACTTCGGCCTGATCAATAGGATACATTAGCCATTTAGTTGAAGAACAGATTCTGTCGGGGAATTTAAAGCGTGAGTATGTAAGAGTCGAACCCGATTTGGTGATACGCATACCTGTCACAAACTTATCTGTCTGATCAAGTATTTTCCATCTGCGAACATCAAAGAACCTGTGTTCTTCAAATGCCAATTCAATACGGCGTTCATTACGATACTTCTTTTCAAACACATCTTTAGCCATACCTGCCGGAAATGCGGGCATTCCTGCTCTTGTACGAACTGCGTTGACGGCATCTCTGGCACTTAGGGTTAAACTCCCTGCTGAAATGGCCACATCCGGTCCGGCTGACTGGTTGGCAGATTCAGCAAAGTTCAGATAAAGCTCAGCCAAACGGAACAACCTGACAGCACCATCCGCACTATTGCTGAGGGTGGATTTATAGTTGTTGAATTTCCGCTGGTAGTATCCGGTTCTTGTGTTCTTACGACTAATGTCTGAAATCTCTTCTTTACCACCCACAAAAGTTTCAACTTGGGTGACTGCGGAGTATAACAGACTAACAGGGGTGTTGCTTGATCCGGATGTCAATGGTGTTGCCGACAGTGGCATAGAATAGGAAATTAAGGAATGATAATTGCCGGATACTTGTTTGCCCATATAGTAACTAACTGTTGTTCCTACTGTTTCATTATATTTCCAAACACCTACTGTTTCAGTTCCGCGACTAAGTTCCCATACGTAATCTCCTGCCGGTTGCGCGGCAAAAGTCAACATGAGCGATGCACCATCCGTAAAGTTAACAAACGTATTTTCAGCGATAGGAACTCCGGCAATACTCATAGCATAATTGGTATTCCATTTAAAAAGTCTATAAGTGAGGTTACCAATATTGTTTCCCCAGCTTGGACAAACTGCTGCAACAGCATAAAAAGGAGCTGTAGCAGTGAATTTCAATCCTGCTGTCTGATCGCCAGCTTGATCCAGATACCGTGAGGCACCGTTATAATAAATAGAGGCGTAAAACCGTGGATCCCGACCTTCGTAAGGATTATTGGGATTGTAGCCAGAGGCGGGATTTATGATGGGAACAAGACGGCTTGCATCTGAATATCCTGTAGCAATCGCTTCTCCATTGGCCATCTCGTAGCTGTCAATAAGATCCTGTGTAGGACATGGGCCGGTTCTGCTCATGCTCGGATTGGTAGGCATTCCGGCGTATTGCCATACTGCCATCTGTCCGCCTACCTGTAAAATAGTTTCCTTGTCAACAGCCCGCATGTCATTGGAACTCGTAATAAAATAAAGTGCATAAGGATTCTGTGCGGTTGAAGCCGCAGGCACCACGTCAAATAGTTTGTATCCTCCACCTGTAATACATTGTGACAATGCTTCCTTGTTGATATCAGTAGCCATTGCCCATGTATATGTGCCATCAGTCCACAGTGCACTTGCTGCATAAGTCACAGCCTGAGATTTAATCGCATACGGGACTGCACGACTCATCATTTGAAATTGATTGTCGGAAATGGTCCAAAGCAAACCACCCGATATCGCTAAAGCTTTATCACAGTCATCAAGGATAAATTTCACAACTTCTGAGAATTTGGCACGCTTGTCTGTTGAAAAATCATGGTTGATATCCAATGGTTTATCAATAATAGGGACACCTCCATAACGTTTAATCAGCTGTAAATAGTATAGTGCCCGTAAAGTATAAGCCTGTGCTATCCATGTTCCCTTTTCTGCTTCGGTTGCATAAACGGTCGCAGTTTTTATACTTTCAAGAAACACATTACATTTACGTATTCCTGTGTAAAGACTTCCCCAAGGACTTCCATCTGACGAATACGCAGGATAGGTTATGGATGTCACGCTTCCGCTGTACCAGTTAATATATCTCGAAGCAGGTGTGATATCATCTGCATCTTGTGCCTCATCTGTAAATGAAGCCCTATCCATATAGGGGGCAGGGCAATAACCGTAACAAGAGTTAAGATACCCCCTGGTTCTGTTGTAATCACTAAAGACCTCATTCATCGAAATCCGGCCGTCAGGTTGCAGATCTAACTGATCGTTACATGACAAGAGAAAGCATGTAGCGAAGATGGCTGTAAATATTTTATATTTTTTCATACTAAATAATTTTTCAGATTTATACATTTACCCTGCTGATTAGAATACAACATTTACACCTAAATTGAAAACCCGGTAAACAGGGAATCCGTTATAGCTGCCCTCCGGTCCAAAATCATAGGTCTTCATCTTGTCCCAGGTAATCAGGTTTTGTCCGCTGAGTAAAAATCTTACCTTCTCTAACTTAACAGCTTTTGCCATTGAGGATGGAAGGGTGTAAGCCAATTCAAGATTTTTAAGACGTAAATAAGACCTGTCGAAGTTAAAAAAATCACTTGCCTGGTGATTGACGGATTGTGCCAAAGAGAGTGCAGGATAGGTAATCTTTCCTCCACTTTCATATCTTGCCTTTGTCCATGCATTCTGATGCAATTCTCCAAAACTGCCATCATTATAAATTTCCCAAACACCCTCTCCGCCAATTATTGACGAATACTCTCCAATACCCTGGAAAAGGAAGCTGAAATCAAATTGTTTATAATTAATGGCACCCTTGAATGCATAAGTCATGCGTGGCAAAGCACCAATTCCAATCGGAGCTTTATCACGCTCATCAATCTTTTTGTCATTATTCAAATCCCGGAATTTAAGATCTCCCAGACGGGGGGTACCAAAACCATAAGCCAATGTATTGGCTGTCAGTTCTGACTGCGTGTTGAAGAAACCATTTCCATTACTGTAGTCAACCAAGTAACCAAATGCCTGGCCAGCAGAGTAACCTTCTTCCCAATTTCTATAAGCATAGTCTGAAGTTTTAACAGCTTCATTTACTTTAACTATGTTATTTTTAGCAAAGCTCACCATAGCTCCAACAGAGATGGTCAAATCACGATTGATTTGTTTGTCGTAGCCTGCTGTTATTTCGTACCCCTTGTTTTCGAAAATCCCCACGTTATTCTGTGGATAATTGGGGAGAGGAACACCCTGGTAAAGCGGTACGGTAGATATGGCACTTACGACCATATTCTCCATACGCTCTTTAAAAACATCCACCGACAGAGAGAAGGCGTTGAACAATCCCAAATCCACTCCTATGTTCTGTTTGGTTGACACTTCAGCCTGTATATACGGATTACCTGTCTGGTTTTCGTTGACGTTGTATTGAAGATAGCCAAGATAACCACCACCTGTAACTGTGATGTTATCAAGGTACGCAAAACGGGCAAGATTACTCTGGTCATTTGCTGTCTGACCATAAGATCCTCTTAGTTTCAGGTTGCTCAACCACTTGTAATCACTCATAAAAGCCTCGTTAGATGCTACCCATGCTCCTGAAATGGAAGGCGTTGCAATAAAACGGCTGCCACGTGCATACTGTTCAGAACCTGAGTATCCGACATCAACTTTCAACAGATATCTGCTGTCGTATCCGTAAGTACCCTCTATTCCTGAACTTACCCTGTTATAAGGGAGTAAACCAGGAGATGAATTATCTGCTTTTGTCAGGTTTTGAAAAAACATATATGCCATACCGCCAACTTGGTGTTTGCCAAAATCACGTTTATAGTTTAATGCTGCATTGTAAGTAAGGTGATAATAAAACGAATGGCTTTTACCGTATGCCAATGGAGTATTTGTTTCTGATCCCTTTTTTGTAAATACAAGCGCGTCAAGATTTGTTGTTCTTACCCAGCGTTCATAATTCTGTGTTGTACTTAAGCTACCAACTGCGTTGGTCTGATAGGCCAAAATGCCGGTCAGGTTCAATCCTTTGGTTAGAAAACTCATATCCAGATCAAGACCAAACTGTGAGGTAATATTGGTTACAGTATGTCTTACATAACCCGAACGGTTCAACATTCCATAAGTTGGAGAAGCCACACGTTCTGTTGTGATTACTTTACCCGGAGTAATTACAAGTCCTGTGGTAGCATCAACGACATCAGGAGTTAAAGGTCCGTAAATAGTAGGTGGAATCTGAAGGAGGCTGCCGTAAATAGTTGCATTACCTGATCCTGCTGTACGTTCCCTTTTGATATTGCCACTCAAGCGAACATAGGCTTTAAGATATTTATTCAGGTTCATGTCAACATTGGAACGATAATTTAACCACGTATTATTTGCTCCGGGTTCATATTTTGTTTGGTCTGTTATAAACTGACCACCCTGGTGCATAAAATTGACATTAGAATAATACCGTACCTTATCATTTCCACCGGTTACATTGATGCCAACCCGTTGCATAGAGGCAAAATCCTTCATGTACTTGTCGTACCAGTCATTATTTGGATAATTTGGGTTATTACCTCCGCGGTAATTTGCAATTTGTGCATCGCTGAACAGATAATTAAGACCACGTCCGTCATTGAAGGCTGCCTGGTTTCTCATCTCTGCATAGTCACCCGAATTATAAATAGTTGGCTTGGTAGTTACCTGCTGCATGGATTGATCAAAACTGGCTTTTACTTTTACTTCGCCTTTTATACCACGTTTGGTTTTAATTACCATCAAGCCATTTGCCCCTTGGATACCATAAAGTGCCTGTGTTGAAGCATCCTTAAGTAGTGTTACAGATTCAATTTCATTGGCACTGATATAGTCGAGTGTCTGATTACTGTTGTAGGAAACAACAATACCATCAATCATCACAAGAGGACCATTTCCTCTGGCTGCCGAAAGACCGCGTATATATAAATTGGTATTTGATCTCGACAACTCTGATGTGGTCTCTTGAGTAGTTAATCCTGCAAGGCGACCTGCAAAAGACTGTGTCAGGTTGGCAACAGGTGATTTTTCAAGCTCAACACCGCTAACAGTAGAAACCGATCCCGAAATGTCATTACGAAGTTGTGATGTATAACCCAACTGGATAACTTCACCTTTTTTATGAGCATCCCATTTTAACTGAACATCAATCCGTTCTTTTTCTCCGATAGTAACCTTTTCTGTAATATAACCCAAATAAGTAAAAATAAGCAGCTTATTTTCGTTGTTAATAATCGAATATTCCCCTTTATTATTGGTTGATGTACCGATATTCCCGCTTTCGTCATTGATTGTTACACCGATGAGGGGTCTGCCGAACTCATCAGTAACAATACCCTTGAAGGTGGCTGCCAATTTCTGTGCGCTAACTGTTCCAAAATAAAACATAAGCATAAACGCCAGCAGCAATGTTCTTTTTATCGTTAATTTATGTATCATATAATTTATCATTTTAAGGCCATTAAATAACTTTTACTGCTACCATCCTGGATTTTGCCAGTTCACCCCAGTACTTCCGAGTAAAGCGTTAGCTTCGTTCAGAGGAATGGGTAACCAGAGAAATTTATTGGTGTAATTCTTACGCTCATTCGCACGGACTGTACGACGTGCATAAGTAAATGTACCATCTGCTGCCCTTGTAATTGCCATAGCGGTAACCCAACGATCGGTCTTAGAAAGGTCACCCGTAGGTGAGGACCAGCGCCGGATATCGTAATAACGGTTTTCTTCCAATGCCAACTCGACCCTGCGTTCATTCATAACACGTAGCATTAACTCTTCTTTTGTTAACGATGGGGGTAAGTTCGGCATTCCTGCTCTGGTTCTTATTTCGTTTACAGCGGCAGCACCTTCATCTAACTTGCCTGCTTGCACTGCAGCTTCAGCAAAATTAAGAATAATCTCTCCCAGACGGAACATTTTATAATTAGCACCTCCAACAGCGTTGTCGCCACCTGCTGTTGGGTGCAGGAACTTCCTTTCAAAATAGCCTGTACGTGTGGCTTTCCTTGTGGTTGCATGGATACCAGTCTGCGGTTCACCTACATAGGTTGCGATGATTCTGGTCCGGTTGCCTGCAGCAGCAGGGTAGTTCTCAACAGACTGCGGAACCTCAGGAAAACTCCACAGGCATTTCCTTTTGGAACCATTATAGTAAATTGAAGCGTAGAAACGTGGATCCCTGTTCGCATAAGGATCACCGGCTTTATACAATTTGTTTGCTGTGTTGTAATTGGGTTGCAAATGCTGTTCATCAAGATAGGGATTTGCCAGATTAAGAATTGGTTGTCCGTCACTTGTTTCATACGAATCAACTAATTCCTGAGAAGGACAGGTTCCCGATTTGTAACCATCCTGGGCACCAATGCCATCAATGTTCCAGATATTCCCCTGCCCATCACGGCTCTGATAGATAGTTTCCTTGTCCACAGGAGTCGTTGAATAATCCATGGTATTACAGAAATACTCATTATAAAGGGCAGTATTTACATTCTTATTAGGTCCAAGAAAAGCCACATCTGAAAGATAGGTTTGCGGAAAATTTACTGTATTATACAGTGCATAACCATTTGCTTTAAGATTTGCCAATGATGCTTTATTGACGGTATAGGCTTCCTGCCAGTAGTCTTTTCCTGCGTTATTTAATGGACTTGCAGCAAAAAGAATCATTTTCGATTTAATAGCTTCTGCCATTGCTTTATTCACACGACCTGCTTCGCTGGCTGTGGTTATTCTCCAGGGTAATTCAGCAGTTGCCAGCGCAACATCGCAATCCGACATAATGAATTTTGCTACATCGTAGTAACTCTCCTTTTTTAATTTAGAAAAGTCATCAGAAAAATTATAAGGCTCTTTTTCTATGGGAAGTGCAGGTCCGAACCATTTTAATAGCTCATGGTAATAATAAGCCCTGAGCAGGTGTGCTTCAGCTTTCCAGCGTTTCCTGTCGGCTTCGCTTGATACTGTTGCTTTATCAATACGACTGATAAACAAAGCACAGTTGCGTATGGCATTCCAGTACCTTGCGTAATAATCTCCATTTCCCATATCCGCACTGATATTGGTTAGCGGATGACTGCTTGCCGAGGCATCACCATTATAGGTACGACCAGACACAAGGGATGGTTCAGCCTCAGCATCGGTATCCCATGCATCGTCACTGGCATCAACGGGGCCTCTCATCCAGAAATAATACCTTGTACCTTTTGCAGGCAAATTCGTATAGCAACTGTTGAGGAATGCTCCAACCTTATCGTTATCAGCAAAAACCTCGTCCATGGTCAATTTACCATCGGGTGCCATATCAAGCGCCTTTTTGCATGATCCAAGGGTGAATAGGAATAACGTTAAAAGTAAAACGATATATTTGATTTTCATAATTTCTATAATTTTAAGATTAGAAAGTAATGTTGACACCAAGGCTTGTCATTTTCGTCTCAGGATATACCAGCGAACCTGTAGTTTCAGGATCAAGGTGATCCATTAACAACTTATCCCAGGTAAAGATGTTATCTCCACTGATGTAAACACGCATCTTCTGGACTCCAAACATTTTAAGAGATTTTTCCGGAAGCGTATAAGACAGTTCCATGTTCTTTAGCCGGAGAAATGAACGGTCCATAATAAAGAAGCTGTTGGCCCTGTGGTTTGAATTACTTAATGTGCTCAAAGCTGGGTAAGTGATCTTTTCCCCCGCGGCATAACGTTCAGCCGTCCAAGCCGTTCTGGTGTAACCAAAGTAAGTTCCAAGTTTTGTGTTTTCGTAAGTACCCTGATTTGAATAATTGCCGGAGTAATGAGATACTCCCTGGAAGAAAGTCGTCAGCGCAAAAGCTTTGTATTGCAGGTTGATGGTAAGTCCATAAGCTATTTCGGGGATGCTTGAATAGCCGATTGGAACGACATCTTTGCTGTCAACAATACCATCGCCATTCTGATCGAGGTATTTAAAATCACCGACACGTGGCGAACCGGAACCATATCTTGTTTTCGACAGGTAGAGATCCAATTCTTCCTGAGAGTTAAAATAGCCGTTCCCATTGCTGTAATCTATCGCATAACCTGTTTGTTGTCCGATCGGATAACCTTGGCCTGTATATCTCATCATATAAGTTGAATCACGGATTTGTTGATCCAAAAACTTCTGATTATTCTTGTTGAATCCATAGTTTGCCAAAACCATCAGCGTAAGATCTTTCGATATAGTCTTGTTATAGGTGATTTCAACTTCATAACCGTGGTTATCAACTAATCCCATGTTTACTTTTGGCAGGTTGCCCAGTGCTACACCCTGGAATGTTGGCACAGTTCCACGTGAGATCAGAATATTACTACGGTTTTCGACGAAATAGTCAAAGGAAACATTTAACTCTTTTACTAATTGTATATCAATACCGTAGTTTTGCTTTTTGGCAACTTCCCATGCGATAGCCGGGTTACCGATAAGTCCCTGGTTTACACCCTGGCCTAATCCTAAACTACTTAGAGGACCACTTCCCATGGAAATATTACTTTGATAGAGGAAACGTGAGGATCCCATTTGATCGTTACCTACCTTACCATAAGAGACCCTTAATTTAAGATTGGTAATAATTTTATTGTCTTTTAGGAATTTTTCATTGCCTGCTATCCAACCTAAAGAAATTGCAGGGAAAAAACCGTAACGATTACCTGGAGCAAACTGCTCAGAACCATTGTATCCCATGTTTACTTCGCCAAGGTAGCGATTATCATAATCATAAGTCACACGGCTTGATATACCAACCACGTTAAAAGGAATCTCACCTGCAGTAGTTTCCCAGTAGTCGCGTTGTCCCAGTATCATTCCGCCAACGGAGTGTTTTCCAAATGTGCGGCCGTAATTAACAGTTCCCTGTAAATTGATGTTATAACGGGAGTCCACACCTTTCGTTATTGAAAGTCGGCTTTCGTTTGCACGGCTGACAGCGTAGGTCATCAAATCAGTTGTGGCATTCACATTCGCTGAATAGAGACGTTCATTTTTATATCCCTGTTCTGCTGAAGTTGACTTCGAGTCATAAGATACCATCCCTTTTATACTAAGACCCTTGGTAACCAGAGTTCCTAAATCCCAGTTTAATCCGAAAGATGTATTAAGGTTCGACCTGACCTCCCTGCGGTAGCCATACCTGTTCATGATTTCGAAAGCAGTACGATCGAGATAGTCCGGGTAAACAATTTGTCCGGGAGCAACCCCAAAACCGGGAAGTGTTGTTGGGCCGGGGGTAATCGGAAGAATTGTTTGTGCCTGATAAATTAAGTCGGTCATCATCCATGCGGTATCACTACCCGGGTACAGCCCTGCTGATGGCATGTTCACCTTTTCAATATAACTTCCTATATTCAATAATGCTTTTAAAGAACTGGAAATTTTATAGTCTATGTTGGCTCTGAAGTTGAAACGATCCATTTTGGAAGAAGGATCATAACCCAATACCGATTTTGGCTCAACCTTTAAGTTCCCACCCTGGTGCAGAAAAGCTGCATTTACAAAATAGGATACTTTATCTGTGCCGCCGCTTGCATTGGCGTTAATACGTGTTGAGGGAGAATATTGCGAGATCGTTTCGCGGTAGTAGTCATGATCGGGGTACATGTAATTTCTGAGAGCAGCTTTTGAAGCATAGTCTGGATCATTAGGATCAAGACCTAAAGTTGGATTTGCATATTTATCCATTACAGCCTGGCTAAATGGAAGCGGGGAAATATTGTCGTTGGCAGAAGCTTCATTGCGAAGTTTCATATAGTCAACTGAATGAAGCCGCTCCGGTTCACGCGTAAACGATGTAAAACTTTCCACTGCGTTTATTGTCAGCTCAGTTTTGCCTTCAGAACCTCGTCTCGTTGTGATAAGGATAACACCATTTGCACCGCGTACACCAAATACTGCAGTTGCAGAAGCATCTTTTAGAATAGTTACAGATTCAACTTCATTGGCATCAATTGTACGGATGTTGTCACGAGGAACACCATCAATAAGAATCAAGGGAGCCCTACCATTGGTTGTAGCGGCACCACGTAAATACATAGTAGCATCATCACGACCAGGTTGTCCGCCACCCGATTGAATTGATGTCAAACCGGAAATTCGTCCGGCAAGGGCATTTGCCAAACTGGCTACCGGACTTTGTTTTAACTGAGCCACCGGTATTGAGGCCACAGCTCCAGTAACAGAGACTTTTTTCTGTGTTCCATAACCCACAACAATTACCTGTTCAAGGTCAACAGTTGTTTCTGCAAGCCTGACATTGATGACAGTTTTTCCTGCAACCGGAATTTCCTGAGATGCCATTCCTACGAAAGAAAAGATAAGGACTGCTCCTTGTTCTTTCTGAAGTTTGATCTCATACATTCCATCAATATTGGAAATAAGACCATTAGTGGTTCCTTTCTCAATAATTGTTACTCCGGGGATTGGTACCCCGTTTGCATCCGACACTGTACCTTTTATCTGTGAAAATAGCTGCTGACTTACTAAAAGCAGAATCCCAAATAAAAGAAATTGATGCCAGAGCTTCACTTTAGTTCTGTTCATACGCGAATTGGATTTAAATTTGTTGTTTTACAATAGTTCATGTTTATCGGATTAAATTAACATATCAATGAAAGAGATTTGTTTCTCTTAATTTCTAAGTAAAAGTTTCAGATCATCTACAAATGCGCTGTTGTCACCCCCGAAGGTATTTGTCCCTTTTATAGTGAGTTTGTGATCACCGGCTGTAGCAGTAAAAGTTTTTGTGGCATATTTAGCCCAGACAGATGATGTAGGTTGAAAAGACCCAATCACTACATCGTCGAAAAGAATATCAATTGTTTGTTTTTGTGTGCCTCGTTGAGCAGCCATAAAACTTAGTGCCAAATTTTGTGCTGTAAACGTGAATGTTTGAGATGCCTCTGAATCACCCTGGAATAATCCTGTCTGAACACCCTCAGGAGCAGCTGCCGCACCAAATGCACTTCCGTTTCTTTGCTGACCGCCGCCACCATAAAATGACCATACATTAGGCTTCGGATTCATTACAAATCCTGAAATTACGGGCAATTCAAATGTGCCATTCGGAACAACAGGAGTAGGAATATTTGGTGTAAGTGTAGTAAAGGTCAGTTCATTTCCATATAAAACCCCTTTATTTGTTACACTATATGACCTGACAAAATAGTCTTGTCCGAAAAACAGGTTAGTCAACGAACTTACAAATGAACCTACACCTGTACCATCACTTGTTTTTGTAGCAAGGGCAATTGTAGGTTTTGTCGCTGTGCCCCAAACCACCCCGCGGGCAGTTACCGTTTCGCCAATATCGGCTATGTTGCCGCCTGTAGTTGCCGAATAAAAACTGATTGCAGTAACTGCGGCAGTTGTATTATTTTGAAGAATTGTAACTGCAAAATCAGTGGTTGAAATTTGCCCGGTTTGATCAACCACTCCTACTTTTATAATGGTTGATTTGGTTAATTTCGTAACAATTCGGGAGAAATTAACTGTGCCTGATTTATTAGCGCAGCTGGTAACTGATCCTTCGGTCAACAATACAGGAGCCGTTCCGTCAAGAGGGTTACTGACCATCTGGATAAGCCTGAATTTGCCTGTTGTGGAGGCAGTTCCTGCAATAGTAACAGGATCTCCCGCATAAACTTTGGCAGACGCAGGTTGCGTAGTTAAACTAATTGACACCACAACATTATCTTTTTTACAACTGAAAAACAGGCTTGCAACCGCCAAGATAATTGTGTAAAGGAGAAGATTGTTCTTTTTCATTTCTTTGATTTTAGAAAGTAAATTTTTTAATTCATACTTTTTATATAAAATTAACGCATCAAAGTTCCTCTTTGAAAGCGGTTTTTAATTGCACTTTCTGACCAATAAAATGCCTATTCGTCCCTAATTTGACGAAAAATAGATATTTTATCAGTTTTATTATGAATTAAAATATAGTGTAACGAATTAAATTATTGATGATTATATATAATATAATCTGGTTTAATCCGCAATGGTAGAATATGTCAATTCTCATTCGTGTATATAATCGCAGCCTGTATTATGTGCAACCATTTTAAGATTTTCAAACATCACAATTCGGTAAGTGCTTCCTCTTTAAGTTGGTTTACATATTCTCGGGGGGCCCATTCCTTTCTCCTGTTTAAATGCCCTGCTAAAATAGGATGGTGATCCAAAGCCTGTCATTTCACTGATCTCAATATGGGTATATTTATCTTGCACCATTAATTCAATTGACTTGTTTATTCGATGTTTTTTAAGATAAGTAATAGGCGAAAGTTTGGTGAGACTCATAAATTTCCGATAAAAAGCTGACCGGCTCATATTCATATTTTGGGCAAGTAGCAGAATATCTAAATCAGGATTCGACAGTTCCTTTTCCAAAAGAGCATTTAACTTTGAAAGAAAATGAATATCGTGCTGATTGATTGCCATTTTATCAAGTTTTGGCATTTGTCCGCTAAGAAATATTTCATGAATTCGCTTCCTGTTTTTCAGTTGGCTGTCAATTGCCGACAGAAGAAAATCAATATTAAAAGGTTTTGCAATGTATAAATCGGCCCCCGACTGCATTCCTTCAATCTGACTGGAAATTTCACTTTTTGCAGTTAAAAGAACTACCGGAATATGGCAAAGTTCCTTATTATCCTTGATGCTTTTTGTCAATTCGTATCCATCCATTTTGGGCATCATGATATCGGAAATTACAATGTCAGGGAGTTCATGCTTAACCATTTTCAACCCTGCAACGCCATCGTGAGCTGTGATTGTTTTGTAGTATTCTTTTAAATTGTTTACTAAAAAATTGTTTAATTGGGGGTCATCTTCCACTACCAGAACAGTTTTTTCAAAATCGGTATAATCAACCGGTTTTTTTGAATTATCTGATTCGTAGTTGGAAAAATTATGTACAAAATTTAATTGCGAATCTGCTCCGTTAGATGAATCCGCAAAATCTTTCGGCTCAAAAACAATACAATCAAAGGGTAAAATAAAAGCAAAAGTTGAGCCTTGTCCCATCTTACTCTCCATACGTATTTTACCTTTATGTATTTCAACCAGAGATTTAGTAAAATTCAATCCAATTCCTGTTCCTGAATAATCAGGCCGTTGTTTTCCATCCGATTCAACCTGTTTATAGCGGTCGAAAATTGTACTCCAATCTTTTTCATCTATACCGGCACCAGTATCGGATACGCTAATCTCAATAAATTCAGCTTCTTGCGGGTCGTGCTTTTGTTTGTATAGTACTCTGACCTGATCGCTTGATATTTTTTTTACAAGCACCTCAATTCTTCCTCCCTTTTCGGAGTGCTTAATAGCATTCGAGAGCAGGTTGCTTGTAATTTTTTCCAGTTTATCATAGTCGAAGTAAAAGTTGAAAGTGTTGCCTTCCAAAAAATCAATCCTTATATCTTTCTCTTTTGCATAAAGGTTGAAAAGCACCAGAATTCTTCGAATGGCTTCATTCACATTCCCTTCTTCAAGCCACAAAGTAAGTGTTTCACTTTCAATTTTTTTATAGGTAAGCAGTTGATTAACTAACTTTAAAAGCCTATTTACGTTTAGATCAAGACTTTGGGCAAACTCCTTTATCTGAGGACTTAACTTTTCCTGTCGCGAAAGCTGTGAGACCAATCCGTAAATCAAAGTTAGTGGCGTGCGAAGTTCATGCGAAATATTGGCGAAGAATTTTTGCTTCATCACATTTATTTCCCTCTCTCTTAAATGTTCTGAATGTTCGTTTTCGAGATTCTTTTTATAAACAAAGGTTTTAATCCTTAACCTGAAAATCAAATATGCAATTCCTAACACAATGATTATATAAATTGAAAATGCCAAATATGACAACCATAGTGCCGGTTTAACCTGAATTTTAAGTTTTGCAATATTCTCCGATCGGATACCTGCGCTGTTGATAGATTTCACTTTAAAAACATAATTTCCTCTTGGCAAATTTGAATAGGATGCCCGCCTTTGTAATCCTGAACTTAACCAATCCTTATCGTATCCCTCCAAAATGTAAAAATATTTCATCTTTTCAGGGGATAAATAATCGAAAGATACGAAGTCTATGCTAAAATGCTGCTCTTTATAGGTTAATACAATTTCTTTTGTAAAAGGAAGGCTTTCGGTTAGTATGTTCTTTGAATTTAAAGGGGTTACCAATAGAGTTTGAACAAATAAATTATCAAGGACTACTGTTGGAGCTTCGCTGTTTTCAAGGAGAATTTCGGGTGGATTAAAATATGTCAGACCTGAATTACCACCAAAACAAATAATACCTTGCTCATCTTTAAATGCTGCATTTTCATGAAACTGATAATTGTTTATGCCTTCGTTAACAAAATATGTTTTAAAATTGAAATTGTTTTTATTAAATCTGGCCAGACCGAATGATGTGCTCAACCACAAATTGTTATTATCATCTTCTTGAATACCAATTGCATCAGTGCTTGGGAGCCCCTCTCTGACATTAAAAACGAGTACCTCCGATTTTTTTAAATCGAGTCGGAATAATCCGTAATTGTATGTTCCAGCCCATAAAATACCATCCTTATCCTTAAATACCGTTACTGCATTTAACAAACCGGCATATTTTTTTACATCGGCCAATTCAATTCTTCGTATTGCGTGATCGTAATAATTCAGTGCAAATAATCCGAAACCATAACTGGTAAATAATATCTCTTTTTCATTCAGCCGGATAATCTTTGGTATAGTTGATCCCTGCATCAGATATTGGTTCAATAAATTCCCTTGCAGATCGAAAACCAATAATCCTTGTCCTTCAGTACCAACAAAAACCCTGTCGTTCATTTGAAAAATTGAAACTGCACCATTATTGGGTTCTGGCACATTAAGGGTCTTAAATATCTTTTTTTGTGGATCATAAATTTGCAATCCATAGTATATTCCTATCCAGTATTTATTTTCAGAATCAACAAATACTGTTCGAATATTTGAATTACCTAAACTGCTATTGGTATTATTGAACGAACTATATGTCTTATTTTCTGTATTATAAACAAAAACACCATTCTCACGAGTGGCGATTACGAAATTTTTTTTCAGGTCTTTTGAGATAGAAGTAATAAATTTCCCCTGTGTTAGTATATTCAGAGAAACGTCAAAGTTGAAATTTTTGGCCTGTTTATAACTGACATCCAAACCGGCATCGAAAGTGCCCATCCAAACATTTCCCGACTTGTCAATCAAACTGCACATGTAGTTGTTGGAATGAATTTCATTGAAACCATCACCCTGAAAATGGCGAACAAGGTTGTGGTGTGCTTTATCATATATGAATAACCCTGACTGTAAAGTTCCGACCCAGTAATTTGATGAATCTTTTTCGAGAATAAACCTTACATCATAACCTGATAGACCAGAAAATAATTCTGAAAAATCCTTAGAATCAACATATTGCTTGCTTTCAATATCGAAGCAGCTTAAACCACCTTTAGTACCGAGTAACAAAACATTTTCTTTTGTCTGATATAACGTTCTTATCGTGTTTATATTATTAAACACTGTTGGCACTGCCTTATTTCGGAAAAAATCAAACCTGTCTGATTTCAAATCATAGAGCGCCAGTCCATTACCATTACCTAATCCACACCACAAATTACCTTTTCTGTCAAATATTAAACTGTTGAAAATTGGTTTTTCGGTAAGAATACTTCCTAACTCTTCCAACTCTTTACTACCTGATTTGCTGCGATAAAGACCATTATTAGTGCCCAGGTAAATAAATCCCTCATACTCAGCAATTGCAAAAATTGCGTTTTTAAAATTGGGAAACCAAGAGATAAGTTTGTCTGCCTTGCTGTCGTAATAATCAATTCCAGTCTCAGTTCCGATATACAAAAGTCCGTCTGAGGAGCATAAAAGGGATATAACATGATTGGAGCGTAAAGATTCCGGATTGCTTGAATCAAAATAGTAGTGCTTAAACTCATACCCGTTGTAACGGCTCAATCCTCCCATTGTTGCTATCCAGATATACCCAAGTTGATCTTGAGCGATAGCCGAAACATTCATGTTATTAAGACCTTCCTTGAAGGCAATATTCCGAAGTTGTAATCTGGAATTTGCTTGCAAATAATTCCAATTAACAAGAAACACCGATATAAAAAGAAGTATTCTAAGCATAATAACTAAAGTTTTTGCAGTTTAAGTCAATATTATTCAAAATCTGGTTAAGTTTGTCATTTTTGAAAAATTACCTAAGATTAAAATATCAAATATAACGTTTTGTACTATCATATTCAATATACGATTTGAAAATTTATTTACACAAAATGAATTGGTAATGGAAGATTTTTTCAAATATACGACAAAAAGTAACGAGGATAAAAACTGGGGCTTGTATATCAATGTGGCTGGCTGTGCAAATATTTTGCCAGGCGAATGTTACCCTCCTCCCGGACATCCTGCAGAGTATAGTTTCAGCTGGAAAAATGGCAGAATTCTTCATGAATTTCAAATCAATTACATTACGAGTGGCGAAGGAATACTTGAGACTAAAACCGGTAAATATCAGGTCAAAGAGGGTTCAGTAATAATTGTTTTTCCCGGTATGTGGCATCGTTACATGCCCACAAAGATAGGATGGAAGGAGCATTATGTTGGTTTTAACGGTGCTTATGCAAACCATCTGTTCGAAAATGAGTTTTTCTCGGGAAGGAATCCTGTTTTTCAAATAGGCTTTAATGAACGCCTTTTGCAGAGTTTTTATGAGTTGTTTAATCTGGTCGAACATGAAAAAACCGGTTATCAGCAAATATGCTCAGGTCTTGTTCTATACATTCTCAGCACAATTATTTCAATCAAGAAAAATGAAAACTTCGAAGGAAAACAAATAGAGCAAACTATGCAAAAAGCTTGTCTTATCATCCGCGATAACATTGATAAGAACATGAATATTGAAAAACTTTCCCATGATTTAAACATAGATTATTCCATTTTCCGTAAAATGTTTAAAGAATATACCGGAATCTCACCGGGTCAATATCACTTGTCCTTGCGAATACGGCAGGCCAAAGACTTGCTGATTAATACAAACCTAAGTATTAAAGAAATTGCATATCGTTTAGGATTTGAATCAATATTTTATTTCAGTCGTGTCTTCAAATCGAAAACAGGAATCAATCCTACGGAATATAAAAATGGGCCGATTAACTAATGGTTTAATGGTTAATTTTTTATTGGTTAATTTTTTATTGGTGAATTTTTTAATGATTATTGTTAGTTAGGTAATTAATACCAAACTGCCAATTCGTATGAAACAATGTTAATCGAACCACAATTCAATCGTTCAAATATAAAAGAACCTAAGAAAAGAGTTTCTGCTCTCTCTTAGGTTCTTTTGTTGTAGCAACATTCACCAATCAGAAGAAGAGTGAATGTTGCATTTTTATCAAATTTCACTTTTATCTGTCACCGACTATTTTCTAACCAGAATCTTGCGAACCTCCCTGTAAGTACTGTTAAAGATTTCAACGTAATAAACACCTGTTGAAACCGATCCCATTTCAATTAATTTTTGGTAATAACCACCCGAGGTTCTTGCATCCCTTATTTCCAGAACCGTTTGGCTCCATTTATCATAGACTCTTATGCTGAAGGTTGTCTCTTGAGAAGATAGAGGAAATAAAATTGCGACTGTGAAAACCCCAACGTTTGGTACGGGATAAATTCCTAAATCTATTACAGGAGTATTTTCAAACTGAACAAGGAGTGATGATTCAACTCCTCTTTGGCAGGCGTTTGAACCATAAACTGTAATTACACCAGTTTCTGAATTAAGTCCAAAGTTAACTCCTACGGAATTGGTGTTGGCTCCCGTAGAAATGGCTGCTCCAACAGGCGTAGTCCATGTATAGTTTGTGGCATTGGTAATCGGAAGAACCGAATAGACGACACCTGTTGTACCGGGTGCAAATGTAGTCGGCCCAGTTATTATTCCTGCAGCCTCGACTTCCGGAGTCACTGAAATAACTTGATTTGATGCTGTTCCGCTGTTGCAGGTGTTACTTCCAAACACTGAAATATACCCTGATGTGGCATTTTCGGCATAGTTTACCTTAATTGAAGGAGTTCCATCGCCGCTTGCAATAGTTGCCCCTGATGGCAGAGTCCACGAGTATGTTGTCGCATTGCCAATTGCAACTGTTGAATAGGCAACATTTTGAGTACCTGTGCAAATAACTGTTGGTCCGGTGATGATTCCTGCATTACCCGCTGCCGGACTGACTGTTACGGTTTTAATTGTTGCTGATGAGGCTGTACAACCATCTCCATTAGTA
>CAILKW010000207.1 GCA_903834845.1 uncultured Bacteroidia bacterium
CTCTAACCACCCATTTTCCTTTGTACAGACGCGATTAATCGCGTCTCTAACCACCCATTTTCCTTTGTACAGACGCGATTAATCGCGTCTCTACCCACCCATTTTCCTTTGTACAGACGCGATTAATCGCGTCTCTACCCACCCATTAAATCATCAACAACCTTTAAAAACGCTAAAATATCAAGAGGCTTGGTCAAATATTCAAAAGCACCGGCATTCATCATAAGCTCAATCTGGTGAGGCATAGCGTCAGCACTGATAACCACAACCGGAATACTCTTTGTTTTTTCATCAGACTGAAGAAGCTTTATCACTTCATTACCTGAGATGTCGGGCAAATCAATATCAAGTAAAATAATATCCGGTTCGTAATCGGAGGCAAATGTAACAGCATGTTTTCCATACCGTGATGTAATGAGGCGGATTGTGGGGAAATAGCTCGCAATAATTAGTTCAACCAATTCCGCATTCGGGATATTATCCTCGAAGTACAAAATGGTTCCGGTTTTTTTGGTTAAAATTGTACCCCTATTAAAGTAACCTTCCTTTTGAATGGCAAGCTCTTTATTTGCAATGATTAGCTCTGCAGCCCGTTTTGCTTTCTCTTCGCTTTGAAATTTAAGTTCTTTATTTGCAATGATTAGCTCTGCAGCCCGTTTTGCTTTCTCTTCGCTTTGAAATGCAAGTTCTTCATTTGCAATAGTTAGCTCCGCAGCCCGTTTTGCTTTCTCTTCGTTTTGAAATGCAAGTTCTTCATTTGCATTTCTTAACTCAGCTATAAGTTTTTCTTTATCTTCGATTTGTTCTTTACTTAGTGTCTGATTTTCGATCAGAGGCAGCTCAACCCAAAAAGTACTTCCTTCACTTGGTACGCTTTCCACGCCAACATCTCCACCCATTGCAGTTATCAGTTTTTTGACTACCATTAGTCCAAGCCCGGTGCCTTCGGTAAATGTTTTTTCTGCTCCAATGCGTTCGAAAGGTTGAAAGAGTTTGTTTATATCTTCGGGGATGATACCTATCCCGGTATCACTGACAGAAATTCTGACAAAAGAAATTCCGGGCGAGGCATGTTGTTGTAATTTGGTTCTAATAATTACAGAACCACCTTCGCTATTGTACTTTATGGAGTTATTAATCAGATTTATAAGAACCTGTTGAAAACGCTGCCGGTCGGCTCTGACAAAAAGCAGGTTATCGGGAGAATATTCCAATTCGGTTTTCAGATTCCGCTTTGCTGCAATCGGATAAGCATCACCAAGCATTTGATTAATAATACCGCTTAGCTGAACAGGTTCGAGCAAGAGTGCTATCCTGCCCGATTCGATGCTTGCAATATTAAGTACCTCATTGATTAAACTGAGCAGATGTTTTCCGCTGCTTAAAATAAAGCCTACGTTTTTCCGGTGAGCAGGACTGAGTTCGCCCATTTCCATCAATTGGGCAAAGCCAAGTATCGAATTCATTGGTGTGCGCAGTTCATGACTCATGCGCGAAAGGAATTCGCTTTTTGCAACATTTGCGCTATCGGCTTCCCTTCTTGCCTTCTTTAGGTCTTCTTCCATTCGTTTTCGCTCGGTGATATCAACCACCATAGTAAGCAAACATGTTTCTTCACCAACAGAAATGAGGTCAGCAGAAAATAATCCTATTATCTTACTGCCCGATTTTGTTCGCACTGCAACTTCAACCTCTCTTACCGGAATATTTTTACTTAGTTTTTCGGTAAGAATGGCTCGTAAACTCGGATCATCAAAAAGCCGAAGTTCTCCTGAAGTTTTCCCAATTATTTCATCAAGCGAATATTCTAATGCTTTAACAAAACTATTGTTGACATTTATAAACCTGCCATCCAAAGTTGAAATGGCCATAAGTGCCGCATTTGATTGGAAAGCTTTTGAAAACTTCTCCTCCGACAATTTGATTTTTGAAATATCTTTACTAACGCCGAAAATTACCGACATACCATCCCAGAAACCTTGCTTTACCCTTGTTTCGACTGGAATATAATTGCCTGATTTTGTAATAAGTGGTACAGGACAAAAATCGGCAGTGCCAGCCAACATTTCGCCGACAATACGCCCTGCCTCTTCGCGGCGTTCGGATGGGTGAACCATAAGAACTGATTTTCCTGAAAGTTCTTCGATAGAATATCCAAGCCTGACGATAACTGTTGTGTTGGTATGAATTATGTTTCCCTGCTGATCCATAACAAAAAGAAAATCGTCAATGGTATTGAAAAAGGTTTCGTAATTATGGCGTGTTTGTATTAATAGAGATTCAACCCGTTTTTGTTCGGTAATATCCTGATGTGTGCCCGACATCAGTAGCGGCTTGCCGTCATCATCCCATGTGTGAACTTTGCCTCTGTTTAAAACCCAAATCCATTCGCCATTTTTATGCAGCATCCTAAATTCAAGGGAAAAATAATCAAATTCTCCTTTAAGGTGTTTTTCCTTTAATTCAATTGCTTTTATTAAATCATCAGGATGTATGAAATCAATCCATGTCAGAATGTTTACCGGTGCGAGTTCCTCTTGTGTATAACCAATTATTTCGAACCATCTTTCGTTGTAAACCGTTTCTCCGGTTTGTATATTCCATTCCCATGTTCCTGTGTTGGTTCCTTTGATAATATCGGCAAGCCGTTGTTTTTCGCGTTCAAGTTCAATTTCGACCAACTTGCGTCTCTGGATTTCATTTTCGAGGGATTTGTTGGTTTTGGCTAATTGGGCTGTTCTTTCATTAACTTTTAATTCAAGGCTTTCGTTGAGATTATGGATTTTCTGTTCGGCTAATCGTCGTTCAGTAATATCCCTAAAAAAACCTATCATGAGATTTTGCCCGTTTATTTTTACTGAATGTGAGTTTATATCGGCGTAGAAAATTTCCCCATTTTTGCGGCAGCATTGGATATTTTCGGCAAGAGTTTTTTCTCCCCGGCTTTGTCTTTCAAATTCTGCAAGAATATCCTGTATAGTTTCAACCGGATGGATTTCGCTGATATTCATGCTTTGTAGTTGCTCTTCGGTGTATCCAAGCATGGTACATTGAGCCGAATTTGCATACAGTATCATTTTAGTTTCCTCCTCGGCAATCATAATTCCATCGGCACTTCCCTGAAAAATGGAATAATACCTATTTTCGGAATTACGAAGATTTTCCTCAGACTTTTTGCGTTCGGTAATGTCGCGCATGTTTCCGGCTATTTTTACAGGTTTCCCATCGGCATCAAATAAAAGACTCGATGAAATGGCAATTGGCACAATGGAGCCGTCCTTGTTTCGGAATGATAATTCGTAATCGGTTACGTACCCACGCTTTTGAAGTTCTGAGAAAAAGGAATTCCGTGCATCAGGATCAGCATAAAACCCGACTAATGACATACCAATCAGTTCATCACGGGTGTATTGTCCTTTCGAGATAATCGTGATAGAAGGGCTGACATCAAGGA
>CAILKW010000208.1 GCA_903834845.1 uncultured Bacteroidia bacterium
GTTTTCAATTTTGGTCAGTTCACAAATAGTTGGCAGGTAATCAATGCTACTGAAATAAGTATCAGAAACTTTATTTTGAGGAATCTTCCCCAGCCAGCTTACAATTGCCGGAACGCGAGTTCCTCCTTCATAAATATGCCCTTTCCATTTTCTCAGCGGAGCGTTGTTTGTTGGCGTTGGGCCAAGCTCATCAAGACCCAATCCGCCATTATCGGAAGTAAAAATTATCAAAGTATTTTCAAGTAACCCTTTATCCTTAAGGGTTTTTATAATCTCCCCTACCCCATCGTCAAGACTTTCAATCATTGCTGCATAGTTCGGGTTATATTTTTCTTCCGATTTTGCATATTTGAAAAAATACTTGCTTAGTTTATCTGCTCTTGGAACGATTGTCACATGCGGAGCAGAATAAGCCATGTACAAAAAGAAGGGTTTTGACGCATTTTGTTTAATAAATTCAACCCCATATTCAGTCAGTTTATCGGTCATGTATTCGGTTCCATGATCTGTAAACTCATTCTGGTAAGAATCGCAATAAATTGAATAATTGTAATAATCGAGGCCATTTTTGCCAATCATTCTGGTAAAATCGAAACCTTGATGCCAGGGAGCAATCGAGTCTTCTCCACCAAGATGCCATTTTCCAACCATGCCTGTTGTATAACCTTTCTGTTTAAGTAATTCTGCAACTGTAATTTCCTGAGCTTCAAGATAAGGTTTCCATTTGGCAGGTAAGACAGGTGATTTTGGATCGGTTCGGTTACCAGCGATAAAATTGGTTAGTTGCAGGCGAGCCGGGTATTTTCCGGTCATAATTGAAGCTCTTGTTGGAGAACAAACCGGACAAGCCGAATATGCTTGCGTGAACCTGACACCACTCTGTGCAAGTTTATCTAATTGAGGTGTTTCGTTAAACGGATTGCCATAACAGGCTAAATCTTTCCACCCGAGATCATCAGCAAGAATAAATACAATATTTGGCTGGTTGTGTTGTGCTAAAGCATTAGCAATAAGTCCCATAAATGGCAATATACTGTAAATTGCACCTTTCTTCATTATTATTTTCCCTTTTTAATATGAGTGATCTAAAACTTACCTTTATTGTTGTTTTTTGTTGCCTGGAGTTTTTCGCCAGGCATTTCGCCCCGATGTCCGTTTAACGGAGTTTTTATATAACCTTGCTCTTTTGTAAACCAATCTTTTGTCAGATTCTCAGGAATGTTATCCCCGGTCATTGTCATCCATTCAGCTAACACCTGCTGCATTTTCTCAAGATTACTATGATATCCGGGGTCTGAAGACAAATTATTAAGTTGTTCATGATCTGTCAGGTTATTGTACAATTCTTTATCAGGGCGTGGTGCCAAAAACACATCAGCCTGAACGGATGAGATCTTCCTACCATTCTTCATCTCCAATAAATCCTGAAACGAAGGACTACCTATGGCATCGGCAGGCCCCATATTTGCAAACTGTGGCCTTGAGTTTAAAATATACAAAAAATCTTTGGTACGTACCATGCGTTCATGTGCTTCATAGTCGTGCCAATTGTGTTCTGCAAAAACGTAATTTCTAAAATTTTTCTCAGGATTTTTTAAAAGTGTCTTAAAACTAACACCCTGAATACTTTCCGGAACTTTCATTGAAACCAAATCCAATAAGGTTGGTGCAATATCAATGGAACTTACCAAGCTGTTACAAACTTTACTTTTTGTACCTATACCGTTAGGCCAATGAGCGATGAAAGGTGTTTTCATTCCTCTGTCATTCACTCTGGTTTTGCTATGCGGGAATGGCCTTCCATTATCTGCCATTATAAGGATTATTGTGTTTTCGAGTACTTTCTGTTGTTTTAGTTCTGAAATAACCAAACCAATATAATAATCGAAACGAGCAATCTCATCGTAATATTTTGCCAAATCTCTCTTTGTACCTTCGCCATCAGATAGATAATACGGTGGAGTAATATATGCCGGATTATGAGTACCTGAAAATTCGTTTGGTCCCCAAATACGATGAGCATCATAAGATGCAAACCACATCATAAAAGGTTTATCTGAAGCTCTGTTTTGAAGCGTTTTAATCCAAAGTTCCTCACCCCCATCTCCGTTTAATCTGACATTTTCATTCACACTATCAAAACCGCGAAGTGCATATTTACCCAAATGAAATTTACCTGCATGAGCGGTGTAATATCCCTGTTGTTTCATAATTTCAGGAAACGAAATCATTTCGGGTGGAGGTTCAGTATGTAGTTCTGCAGCACCTGTGTTGTGAGGATAACGACCTGTAATAATGCTATTTCGACTTGGGCTACACGAGCTGGCGGTCAGGAAAAAATTGGTAAAACGAATTCCTTCCGATGCCACACGATCAATATTCGGCGTTTTCACATCTTTGTTTCCGTAGCATCCCAAATCATCCCAACTAACATCATCAGCCAAAAACAAGACTATATTAGGTTTTTGTCCGGCCAATGAAACGTCAGTCAAAGCTGAAAAGCCTAGAAGACAAAGAATATTTAATTTAGTTGCCAACATCAAGACTTAAATTAAAAAATTTCTGATTCCAAAGGTTCAATTCAGATCACCGCTGTCTGCAATCTCGTAACTGCCCGATTTACCGTTTAAACGATATGTAATATACGAGATTAGGTTTCCTTTCACATTCATAATTAAATATGTACTTCTGGCTCCGGGATCACCTGTACCACGCGAATGACCCACATCAACATGCCAAAGTTTGTTGATTTTCACAACTACATAATTGTGTGTATGTCCATAAATATAGGCCTTTACCTTCTTTTCCTGAAGTAGTTTTACAAACCTGTCTCTATTCTCAGGATATTGATTCAGACAATCATCAACATGTCTGAACCTCTGGTTTTCAATGTCCGGTAGAGGATAGGCAGGTTCGTGTCCGATGATAAGGACATTTTCCTTTTTGGTTTTGAGCAAATCATCTTTTAACCAATTATATAGAAAATCAGGAACATCACCTTTTGTACAGTTATCGCAACTTTCTGTACTGTATTGATTCAGGATCACGAAATGAGTGTTTTGATAATCAAAAGAATAGTTCGTTTCCGAACACGAAGCCGGTCCTGAATTTACAATATTGGGTATTAAACGGCCTCCTTTGTTGTAGTTACGAAGCCAATTCATATCCGAAGCAGTTTCGGCTTCGTGATTACCCACAACCGGATACCATACCATTTTAGGATTCAAATACTTACGAATAGTATAGTAAACCGAATCGGGAGGATCGATATCGCCTGGAGAAATCACAAACGAAATGTCTTTGTACTTACTGATTGATTCACAGACACCCCTGAAATATTCAGCCTTATCACCCGAAAAATTCCGCATATCAGCAGCCAACGCAAATGAAAAATTGGATTTCTCTTGAGCCTTAACCGCAGATAAACAAAAAAGGAGCAAAATCAAATAAAATGATTTCATTTAATTAAAAATCAATAAATTAGATTGTTGGCAATTTCCACGGTTCGCGATAGTTTGGTACAAGGTATCTGTTAGCATCTTCATCGTTGGTGAATTTCGTTCCGTCCCAAACGAGTTTCTTGCCCGAGCGGTAAGCGATATTTCCCAATTGAGAGAATTTTGCAATATGGGCTCCAATTTCAACACTTGCATTGGTATTTGAATTTCGACTTTGCCTGCAATCGAGGAAATTCTTAACGTGATTTTTCAAACCCTCACCGGTACCTTTTACAAGTGCTACAGCCTCCATCCTCTTTTTACCGCTAACCACTTCAGGGATTACTTCCCATCCACTGCGGTCAACAACAAGAGTTCCATTCTCACCAACAAAACCTAATCCGTGATTACGGCCATAAGCCCCGTCATCGATCCCTATTGCATGGTCCCATAAAACATTAAACCCATCGAACTCATATATAGTCTGTAAGCTATCGGGAGTTTCGCAGGCATCATTTGGATAACCATATTTTCCACCCATTGCCATAATTGACTTTGGAGTGGTAACATCCATTCCGTACAAAGCATAGTCAAGTAAGTGAACACCCCAGTCGGTCATTAAGCCCCCGGCATAATCCCAGAACCAGCGAAAGGTAAAATGGAAACGGTTTCTGTTAAACGGACGTTTGGTAGCAGGGCCTAACCACATATCGTAATCAACACCAGCCGGAACCGGTTCATCTGCCAAAACAGGAATCGAAGGACACCATCCCTGATAAGAGAATACCCGCACCAGCCTGATTTTCCCAAGCTTACCGGAACGGATAAACTCAACCGCACTCAGCCAATGAGGATCGCTTCGTTGCCACTGACCCACCTGTACTACCCTTTTATATTTCTGAGCAGCCTTAACCATAAGGTTACATTCTGCTATGCTGTTTCCAAGTGGCTTTTCGCAATAAACATCCTTTCCTGCTTCACATGCAGCAACCATTATCAGACAGTGCCAATGATCGGGAGTACCGACAATAACTACATCAATATCTTTATTTTCAATAAGTTTGCGCCAGTCTTTATATAGGTTGGCAGGTTTTTTACCTCGTATTTTTTCAACATCGGCCGCGCGGTTGTTCAGGACACTTTCGTCAACATCGCACAATGCAATACATTCAACCTGAGGATTTTCAAGAAATGTTTTCAAATCAGAAAATCCCATTCCTTTACAGCCCACAAGACCAACATTTACCTTGTCGCTTGCTGCACAGGCTGCCAATGTGGGGCCTGATAATGAAGAAACAAGACCAAATCCGGCAGCAGTTGTTCCGCTGCTCATCAAAAACTCTCTACGTGTTGTCATTTTTTGAATTTTTTAAAATTGGCTAAAAGTAGCGAATTATTTAATCCTGAATTCACTTTTTAGAATATTTTACAGAGAATAAAACAGGCCTGACAGCAAAAAACTTACAGAAAATATCACTTTCCGAATTCAAATAAGAAAGTAACCTTCATGACCCAAACAATGGGGTGAGTACTAAATTTTCCCAAAATATTTTTTCAAACTCCACTTTGTTTCATAAAAAATCTTGTATTTCAGTTTTTTATTTATTCCTTTGCTCTTGAAAGAATTGATTTTGAACAACATTAAAAATTGGCAATATGATGGAAAGGTTACAGAAAATAGCCGGACTCTTTGATGGTTCGGGGGAAATAAATGACTGTAAAAGTGCATATATACACCCATTTTGGCATGTATTGTGCAGTTTTATTGCGTATATATAGTAGTTATGGCCAACCATACTATCCGGTCAAATGACAGTTTCTCGAGGTTTGACAGTTCGCAGCTTTTTCGGGTGGACAAATTTTTTTCACGGAGAAATAATGAGTGACTTTGATGTAGTTTATAGATTAAAATTTCAAATAAATACTGACTATGAATCATTTAAAAAAAGCTTTAATCGACACAATTATCATGAGCGGCATATTGTTAATAATAGCAGCTTTTCAAAAATCATCTGAATCAATAACGAGAGCCTTAATCCCAATTGCAGGAATTGCATGTTACAATTTTATTAAAGCTGCTTTTAAAATCTATGGCGACAAGAAAAATGCGATTTGAAAAAAAAACGTTCAAAGGACTGTTCTTCGGTTCTTGACACTTTGGTTTTTCATTTCAGACGAGAGTTTTACTCAACAGACAATTACGAGGACAATGTTTTTATTCGACTCGACAAAATATTGATAATAATGATTTTAGAAAATTCTAACGACAGAAAAGAATGGGTAGCCTATAACAAAAACTATATGTCAATTGGGGTTTTGGTGCGGACAACAAAGTTCGCAGCCCGCAACAACGGCATCGGGGTTCGACAGGAAAGCAACCCGTAATCCCCAACTGCATATAGTTCCGAACGTTGATGCCAGTTTTTACAAATAGCATCGTAGCCATGCAAAGTACCACCTTAATTTTATCCGGTATCAAAAAAATCTATTGAAAATGTTGGCAATTGGTAGTTTTATGTTTTACCGAGCATATTAGTTTGTAAACGTGCTACTTAGTCATTATTGTTTACTATTAATCGCCTCCTGCCTTTGTTGAAAATATTCGAAAATAAGAGAGCGATTACCCTTGCATACCCACAGAGGGTAAATTTGCATATTTGCTACCACCAGCTGACTTTTGGCAAATTTTTTATGGAATAGATTTCTTGAAAGAACGTTCTTCATACCGGATAAAATTCTTAATAAAAGTGATTGATCAAGTTTTTAATAAATAATCGTTAAATTGGATATTTTTCAAATTCATATTTATATATTATTATTTTTCAAACCATTACAATTATAAATTAAAGTATTTCAAAACAAAATCTCCGAAAACAGTTGCATTTCTTCTTTTAATGACCTACTCTCTGTGTAATGTTAAATAAAACCCTATTAATTATGGGTGGTTCTATATTCTTCAGTTGTTTTTTTCAGGTCGGCTGAATTCTTATAGCAAACATAATAGTTTAAACTAATTAGCATCCTTTTGGAGTAACACTATGGTTTAATAAGAAATTCACATAAATGATATAATTGTCAACAAATTATAAATGTTAAATAAAAAATTATGAAAGTATTATCACAAACTATTTTAAGATGGACGATCCACAATACAATGCTTTAATAAAGAATCGTAAAATTTATTTGTCAAATTTTATCCTAAAAAGTATAAAACCATGAAATAATGAATGATACACTTTAAGAAATTATTGGGAAATGAATCAATTCGTTTCAGTTTATAAAATAAGTCGCTGTTATTCCGATTTTACTGCATATTTTTACAACGAAAACAATGATTATTTCAAATTCGAAAATATGAAAAAATATCTTTCCTTTATTTTCTCAGTGGGTATGTTCTTCACAGCATTTTCAAGTGAAAAAGTTGGCCGCCAAGTTCTCGATTTATCAGGGGAATGGCGTTTTTATCTGGATCCCGAAAATAAAGTGACAAGCGAAAATTGGCAATCCAAAACTTTTGCAGAGTTTGTGAAACTGCCCGGAACTACTGATGAAAACAAGAAAGGGATCCTGAATACTAATAAAACGGAGACTACCCACCTTTCGAGGGAATATTCTTGGTTTGGTAAAGCCTTCTATCAACGTAAGATCGTCATTGACAATAGCTGGAAAGGGAAATACATCAGTTTGGTAATGGAAAGGACCAAACCTACAATAGTTTGGGTGGATGGCCTTCCGGCAGGTTCAAATACAAATATTACAACCTCACAGATTTACGATTTGACCAAATTACTGACTCCCGGTGAGCATACGCTGACCATAATGGTTGACAACGGAAAATCTGTCCCGGTTGAGGTGATCAACTCTTCGCATGCTTATGCCGAGCATACACAAACTAATTGGAACGGCATTATCGGTCAATTCCTTTTGGAAGCTTCCGACCGCTGTTACATCGACGATTTACAAACCTATCCCAATATTGCGACCAAGTCTGTTAATATTAAGTATAAGTTGAACAATCAGGGAAATACCGAAAAGAGACTTAGCATCCTTTATAATGCAGTTGCCTGTAACACAAAAGATTCAGGAAAACCGGTTACGAAAACGGTTACAGTTACTTTAAAACCTGGGGAAAATCTACTGGAAGAAAACCTGAACTTAGGAAGTAATGCATTGCTTTGGGATGAATTTCAGCCTGCACTCTATCGGTTAACCATTTCGACGAGTTCAAACAATCAGGTTATTGACGAAAAAATGGCCACCTTTGGGCTCAGGAAGTTCTCCACTTCAGGAACCCAGTTCGTGATGAACAACAATCCGACTTTCCTTCGTGGCAAACACGATGCCTGCGTGTTCCCTTTAATTGCTCATGTAGCAATGGATAACGAAAACTGGATCAGGTATTTCGGCATTCTTAAAACATGGGGGATCAATCATGTCCGTTTCCATTCGTGGTGCCCACCGGAAGCTGCTTTTGAGGCTGCCGACCGCGTGGGTATTTATCTGCAACCTGAATTGCCATATTGGGGTGCAGAGAATGCAAAAAAGACGGAGCTTATTGAATTTTTGCGCAAAGAGGGTTTAAACATCCAGAAAACTTACAGCAACCATCCCTCATTTGTAATGTTTGCCCTGGGAAATGAACTGTCGGGTGATTTCAACGTGATGAAAGATTTCATCGGGACTTTCAGGGCTGTCGAGAACAGGCATCTTTTTGCTTACGGATCGAACAATTACTTGGGATTTAAGGGTGCTGTTGAGGGTGAGGATTACCTGACTACCTGCCGAATTGGTGGCGAGACTACCGGCACATTTGACACCCATGTTCGCGCATCGTTCTCGTTTGCCGATGCTTACGACGGTGGTTATATCAATGGGAGCTATCCTAATACAGTGATGGATTATTCCGGTGCCTCGAAAAAAAGTAGAGTCCCTGTGATCAGCCACGAAACCGGGCAGTTTCAGGTTTATCCCGATTACGATGAACTCAAAAAATATACCGGTGTTCTGAGACCATGGAACCTGGAAGTTTTCAAGAAACGGCTCGAAGATGCAGGAATGGGAAACCAAGGCAAAGATTTCTTCAGGGCTTCCGGTGCTTTAAGTGCGATCTGCTATAAAGCCGATATCGAAATGTGCCTCCGAACGAAAGATTTTGGCGGTTTTCAATTGCTTGATTTGCAGGATTTCCCTGGTCAGGGTACGGCCTTGGTCGGAATGTTAGATGCTTTTATGGAGAACAAAGGGATTATTCAACCAGAACGTTTCAGGGAATTCTGCAATGATGTTGTGCCCTTGCTCATCATTGACAAGTTTTGCTGGACGAACAACGAAACCTTCAAAGCTAAAGTAAAAGTTGCCAACTATTCTGTAAAAACATTTAAAGATCAAAGCATTAAATGGGAAATCAAAAATAACGGGAACGTTTTGCTCGAAGGTAAATTGCAGAATAACATTCCGCAGGGAACCTTGGCTGATGTTGGCGAAATATCGGTATCTCTTTCGGGAATCAAAAAAGCCGTTCAGTCCGAATTGATTTTGTCGGTTGAAGGGACAAATTATCGAAACCGTTACTCGATCTGGGTCTATCCGCAGCAACCAGAAATTGCTGTTCCTAAAGGAATCATTGTAACTTCTGTTTTGGATGAAAACGTTATCGCGAAATTGAAACAAGGGGGCAAGGTATTGCTTTTCCCCGATCATAATGTAATTGGACCAATTTCTGTCGGTGGGCTTTTTACTCCCGATTACTGGAACTATCGTATGTTTAAAGGGATATCGGAGGGCAACAAGAAACCAGTATCCTCTGGAACGCTGGGAATCCTTACAAATCCCGAACATCCTTTATTTGAGCAGTTCCCAACTTCTTTCCATTCCGATTGGCAGTGGTGGGCCATCGTCAAAAATAGCAAGCCAATGGTACTTGACAGTCTTGATAAAAACTATCTGCCTATTGTTCAAGTTGTTGACAATATTGAGCGAAACCATAAGCTGGGACTGATCTTTGAGTTCAATGTTGAAGGTGGCAAATTGTTGATCTGCACCAGCAATCTTCCTGCAATCAATTATCCAGAGGCTAAGCAATTATATATTAGTCTTTTAAACTATATGGTTTCCGAAAAGTTCAACCCTGTTTCACCAGTGAAAGCAGATGGTCTTTTCAGGTTATTTAATCAAAAAGTAGCCCAAGGGGATTTAAAAGAACTCAAAAATATTTCATACTAAAATAGTTTAAAAATATTTTAGTTTTCAGAATTCAATTCTGTACAGTTGTATCTAAAGTTCATATTTTAAACTTATTCAAAATAACGAACTTAGTTGGCGAACAGTTCATGAACTAACTAATCCTTGAAACCGTAGGTACAAAACCCTCCTACCAAAGCAAATACAATATACACTAATTTTATAACGGGTTTGAGCTGATTGAGCTAATCACCCATCGTCCCAACGAACCACAGACTCACATTTGAAGAATAGGATAAGTAGAGCACTTGATCAGGAGGAAAGAATTTGAATTAAATTGAAATGACGATAAAATTATGGTTTTCAGTCCATTATTTAATTAAAGTTTCAGACTTTTATTCATACCTTAATGCTTCAACTGGATTCCTTGTCGCAACCCTCAGTACATGGAAGCTGATTGTTAAGAATGATACAAAGGTAATTAACAGGATTGCCAGTAGGAATTCATAAATAGTAAGTGGCTCTTTATAGGCTCCAGGCATTACATTATAAATGTACCATGCAGCAGGACAAGCAATTAATGTAGCAAAGCCGATTAATGCAACTACCTCGGTCGAGAGTTGCAGGTAAATCAAGCCGACAGAACTACCCAGTACTTTTCTCATTCCAATTTCCTTAGTACGTCTCTTGGTTGTAAAAAGGATTAATCCAAATAATCCAATTGAAGAAACGACGATGGTGATGACAGCGAAAAAGAAAAATATCCGTTTCATAGCCTGCCAGAAAGGGATTGCAGCATCGAGGAAGAAAAGTACCTGAAAATCACGAAACTCAAATGGATCATTGGGAAACATGGCTTCAAGTTCAGAAGTTGCCAATTGCCTGGCCTTTACTTCATTCCCGGGAGTAAACCTGATTGTGAGCAATTTTGAACCAGCCAATTCATTCGGGGTCAGGAACATGATATATGTAGGGATTGGATTATGGACAGAAAAAGCATGAAAGTCTTTGACTACCCCTATTACCGGAAAGGGTTTGCCTTCAAGGAAAATCTGTTTGCCTATGGGATCTTTCCAACCAAAAACTTTTAATGCTGTTTCATTGATAATAACACCCTTATTATCTGATGGATAATCCCTTGAGAAATTCCTCCCGTAAACGATCTTCAGATTATAGGTTGGAATAAAATTATAATTGACATAATTTCTGGAGATCATCACTTTCTCGTCAAGAGCAGCACCTTCCCACGTAACATACCCCCCAATATTTCCTTGAAAAGGAATTGTACGCGAAAAAGTGGCATCTACAACTTCGGGATACTTAAGCAACCGTTGCCGGATCGTTTCAAAATCGGTAGCCTGCCTGAAATTGACTTCTGAAAAAAGAATGTTTTTATTGTCGAATCCCAGGTCCTTTGTAAGAATAAAATCAACATGTTGGTATAGTATAAAGCTAACAATCAGCATAAACAGCGATATTGAAAATTGTATTGCTGTAAGTACTTTTTTAAGGTCCATTGAGTTTCCTGTAGCTGAAAACACTTTACCTTTCAATACTTTAACTGGACTATAAGAAGAAAGTATCATGGAAGGATAAAAACCGGAAAGTAGCGCGGCCAAAATTCCGACAGCAAATACAACCAACAACAATTGCCCATTTTCAAAAACTTTGTATTCAAAATCCTTTTGCAGGATATAACTCATCACCGGTGAGCAGGCATTTGCCAGAAACAAACCAATGATCGTGGCAACAAGGGTTAATAGAATCGTTTCTGTTAGGAACTGGATTGCAATTGCCTTTTTCGGGAAACCAACAACTTTCTTAATCCCAATTTCAGTTGCCCGGCGCATTGAATTGGCAAGTGAAAGGTTCACATAATTCACACAAGCCAGAATCAATACAAGAATTCCTGCAAAGGATAGTATGGATAAACCGATCAACATATCAGCCTGGCTATTCGGGGAGATATGATGCTTGGCTAAAGGATGCAAATAAGGGGTTGATTTCTCAAAGTTTTTCACGTTTTTGAAAGCGTCCTTGATCTTGGAATCAACAAGCTTAGGATCAGCACCTTTCTTTAATAGGATAAAATTATCATTGTCGATATAGGTCCAATTCTCACGGTAATCTTTCCGCTCCCCAAGCGCTTCATAGGTACTCATAGAGACAAGGTAGGAAGGGCGCAGGTTCGAATTTTTTGGAAGATCCTCATAAACAACAGTTACTGTCAGGGGAAGACGTTTCCCTATAACCACTTGTTTTCCAACAGCATTTCCTTCCGGGAAAAGCTTATTTGCCATTTTTTCCGAAAGGGCAATGGTATTTGGCTCAGTCAAAGCATTTTTTACTGATCCTTCTTTCAGTTGAATGGTGAAGATATCGAAAATGGAATTTTCGCTCCAGTAGCCATATTTTTCATAAAGCTGGCTCCCATCAGGCAATGTAAAGAACTGACCGGAAACCTCTTTCATGATCAAGGTCTTCTCAACTTCTGGTAGGTCTGCCAACAGGTGATAACGGAACGCAGCCGGACTATAGGTACAGAAATTGGTTGGAAAAGAATCCTCCTGCTTGGTTTGGACCCTGTAAATCCTTTCAAAGTTCAGATTGGCTTTGTCGTAACTGAATTCATAACTGACGACCATACCCAAAAGAATGAAGGTCGTAAACCCAATCGTGAGGTTGCTCAGGTTGATCAAAGTAACCACTTTGTCCCTTAAGATATTCCGGTAGATGCTGATAAAAAAATGCCTGATCATAGTGTTTGAAATAGATGAATTAATTTGACCCAATCATATTTAGATTTGAACATGTGATGTTAACCAGAGATTGTGCCAATGTTTTAAAGATCTAAAATACAATGCTATAAGTAATTTATGAATTTTATTTTGTCTAATAATTGGACATGAAGTGTCTTTAATTTAACTAGTTAGACCTTCAAGGTTTCGAAAACCTTAAGGTTTAAATTACTCATAACGAAGAGCCTCAACAGGATTCCTTGTTGCAGCTCTCCAGCTTTGCCAACTTACAGTAATTAAGGCAATAACTAGTGCCAATAGTCCTGCCAGGGCAAATACCCACCAACTTAGGGTTGTTTTGTAAGCAAAGTTTCCGAGCCAATAGTCCATGGCGTACCACGCAATGGGAGAGGCAATTACAAAAGATATGACGATCCATTTTACAAAGTCCTTGTTGAGCATTGCCATCACTTCCGATACTTTTGCCCCGTTGATTTTGCGGATGCCGATCTCTTTGACCTTCCGATCAATTGAGAAAACGGCCATTCCCAAAATTCCCAAAACCGAAATAAGGATAGCAAGGATTGAAAAAGCCACAGTCATATTCTTGAGCTGCACCTCTTCCTTGTATTTTTCGTTCAGCAAATCATCAAAGAAACGATACAAAAGGTTGCGCTGGTCGCGGTATTTCCCATAAACATCGCGTATATATTTCAATGATTCTGACCGTTTTTCCGGTGCAATTTTCACGTTCATCGTCATGATATTCTCAGGATTGTTCGAAAGGATAACGGGGCCAATCGGATACCTCAATGGGCGGAAATGAAAATCTTTAACCACCCCAACAATCACATTTTCACCAAACCGCTGACCAATCGGATCACCAAAACCAAGCAATTTTTCGGCAGTTTCGTTGATCACAACAGGAATGGAAACCGCATATTCCTTTCCCTCCTTCCGACTTTTCCCTACTTTTTCGTTTTCTTTCCAGTAAGCACTGTAATCCATTTGCAGAAACTGACCTTTAAGAACTTCCAATTGGTAGGTTTTTGCAAAATCTTCATCCACCCAAAATTGGGAAACGTTCAGACTGTCAACAACTCCCTGATGATTCAAAGCAATTGTCGATTTCCATTCAAAATCAACAGGTGCATAAACGCTTGCCGAGACACCCTGGATATTAGGATTTTTTAGCAATTCATCTTTAAAAGCCTTGTTGTCGTACCACAAACCTGTCGGGATGACCACAATATTCTGGTGGTTCAACCCAAGGTCTTTGGTCCTGACATAGTTGAGCTGCTTGATAAAAAATGAAGTTGCAATCATAAAGAAAATGGCAATCGTAAACTGAACCGTCACGAGCAACCGGATAAAGCCTGACCTTGAACCTGTGATGCTACCACCCCTGAAAATTCCTGTCGGGTTTAGCGATGAAAGGAAGAGCGAAGGATAAGCACCTGATAAAATGCCTGTTAGCAATGTTATTAATAACAAATTGATTATTAGCTTAATAGAAAAATAAAGATGGAGTTCCTTTCCCGAAAGGTGATTGAACCAGGGCAACAACAACCAGATCAAAAGAATTGCCAGCAAAGTTGCTGCCATTGCCTGAATGATCGACTCTCCCATAAACTGTTTCAACAAGTGGTATCGGTCGGCGCCATTTACTTTTTTGATCCCTATTTCAGTCGAACGTTCCGAGGCACGGGCAACTGAGAGGACAGAGAAATTGAACGAAGCCATCAGGATAATGAGCAATGCCAATCCCGAAAAGATCCAGACGTATTTGTAACTGCTCAGGTTTTTGTCCAGAAACGATTCATAATCAGAATATAAATGGATATCGGAAATAGGCTGAAAGATTAGTTTATCTGTAAATCTCGAATATCTGCTGATATGGTTACTGATCTGTGAAAGAAACTGATCGTTGATTTCGGCATTTTCATTCAATTTGATGTAAACCCGCGACCATCCTTTGTCCTGCCAGCTATTCGCGACATCCCCCAACCGGCTACCTTTCCCCGAAGCCATGTACCCAAAATCGAGGTGACTATTTTCAGGAATCCTTACAACTCCGCTAACCGTATATATTTCAGCAGAATATTTATCACTGACGACATTTTTGCCCAATGCGGGTTTGTCGCCAAATAATTTCAGGGCCACCTTCTCAGAAAGGATGATGTTGTTGGCTTCCGCAAAAGCAGTTTCAGGTTTTCCCTCCAGAAACTGAAAACCGGAAAATATCCTGAAGAAATCTTCATTTGCCGTACAACTTCTCGCTTCAATTTTCTCACTGCTCCCTTCCAACTTTAATGGCGAATCCTCAGAACTGAAACTGATATAGGCAGCACTTTCAATTTGAGGATACGCACCCTTCATGGTTTGGGCCACAGCAGGATAGCAATTGGGGGATTCTACAATTGCGCTCCCCTGTTTTGAAAGAGTCAGAACGCGGTAGATCCTGTCGAAACCGGGATGGAATTTATCGTTGTTGAGCTCATTGAAAACCCATAAATAAATCAGCAACCCGGCTGCAATCCCGATTGTAAAGCCGGCAAACGTGATCAATGAATAAACCGGCTTTTTGGACAAATTCCTGAGCGTCGATTTTAAGTAGTAGTTCATATCTATATGATTTACTGCACAATCATTAGAATATCATCCTGGTCGCCAACTGAACCGGCAAATTGCCTGAGCTTTTCCTTTTTGTCAGCAGGAGCGGTCGATTTTTGAAAAGGTACACCCTTAACCCTTGTTTTCAGGTCGTTGCCTTTCAACGAAAGCATCAATTCCCCTTTATTCCCGACCATATAGGAGAGCGGCCAGACAGGATAACCCCCATCAAGGTCGTTTTTAAGTATAGGTGCTGCATAATCAGTAGGTTCACATTTAACAATTTGCAACTTCCCGCTCTTCTTTGAAAACAATCCATAATAGATTTTTACACTTTTGTTTTTCCGGTTGTTCGGACAGTCGTAATTGTCTTTGGTAAAGGTCAAGAAGATGTAATCTTTCGTATCTGCCCAATCCTGAGGAATGATCTTTCCCTCAAGGCTGACTCCGGGATCGACCCCCTCTTGCTTGCTGACTTTATACTTCCCAAGGTTCAATGCATAAACTGGCAAGATCCTATTGGGCGGGATGACCTGGAAAATCGTATCGTTAAAATCAGTCCTGAAAAAGTAATCACCCCCTTTTTCATATTGCGTTCCCCAGTCTGTTCCGCGCATCAACGATTTTGTATAATTTTTCAATTGCTCCAATTTAACAAACGTAACAAGTGTATCGCCCTGCTGATTAAATACACCTAACATAGCTTTCCTGGATTTTACAGCGTGCATATATGTATTTCGGTCTGGCGCAAAAACTCCTAATGATGAATACATTCCCTCAGGGCTA
>CAILKW010000209.1 GCA_903834845.1 uncultured Bacteroidia bacterium
CAAGCTTCTTTCGTAGCGTTGCTGTTCAATATATTTTTCGTATTCTTTTCGTTCTTCTTCGCTAAGTTTCATAATATCTAATTGCCTCTTAGCATCTTTCAGTCCTTTGGCTTTAAACTCGTCTTTTATCTCATCTTTCTTAAGAAAATAGATCCATTCATCCAAGGTGTCTTTGGCAATATCGTTAAACTGGTTTACCTTTATTACGTAATATTCAGGATATATTTTTGAAATATTATTGGTATGATATAAACTCTCCTGGTCTTTCGACAGCTTCAAAATACTATGGTTGTGAATACCCTCAAATTCGGTTGTGCCATGATAAACGTAGTCATCGCCCTTTCCCAGATCGAAGTAAACAATATTTACTGATATGATTTTTTTAATCTGTGCATAATCCATCCCTTCATCAATATTATTCACCAATAAAATGGAGGTGCCAAATAAAATACGCAGCAAATAGTCGTGTTCCTGATTGTTTTGTATTTCGATGATGATCAACTCGCCTTTACTATTCTGTACCAGCATGTCAACAAGGTTGAATTTCTGATATTTATCTTCCTTATTGCTTTCGCCTTCGAGGATGCTTTCGATTTTTATGTCGTCACCGATTAGTTCAGATAGAAAACCTTCAAGAATACCAAAATTGGCCTTGTTCCTTAGAAGTCGTTTTACTGCCCAATCGAATCGTATTAAGTTTTTCATGTCATTTTTGATTTTTTGTAGTGAAAAACCTGTTTTTTATTGGGTAAGCAGTTCAAAACCGACCACTTTGAAGGGCAGTTCGTGAAGGCCATCGTAAGAACGGGTAGAAGCATTATTACAGACAGTTGCGGTGAAACACTGCAACTGAACGAGGCTAAAAATGCTGTAAAAACTTCCATTTGTGAGATGATTAAGAAAATTGCAGTAAATTTAAAACATTTATAAGTAAAAATTTGCAATTTTTTAATTTATTTTCATTATTAGCAGTATTTCCTATGTTTTTTTTTAATTTAATGATATTCAATTAATTAAAAATTGGATTTTTATTTCGTCCTTTATGGAAAGTGAAAATTAACTCGGTTAGGTTGGATGATCCTTGTGAAAAAGTATTCAAAGATTGAATCTGGAAGCATGAATGCATGGCAGCCGGAAGAATTAGTGAAAGAATTACTAGGTTATTTGGCTCAAAGAAGAACTGTTTTACGGTTGAATGAGCTGGAAAAATAAACACCTTCACCACAACCAATTCATTCAGAAATCGAGGTATTCTCGAACTTGGTTTACCCACAAAATATTGTATCTCCTCTATATCATAGTTGTAGGATTGATTCTCTTTCATATTTAAACCTATCGCAATTTCAGACACTTGGTAATAAATGTTTGTATTTAGAATTTTCTTTTTCCTATGTTTTCAGCCCAAACTTCATATTTGACGTAATGATCCGGTATTTTAAACCTCTTGGTTTAAGCAAATTTCAAAGTCATTCGATTTTGGGAATTGTTAAAATCTTGCCTATCAAAACAAAGTCAACTGGATATGGAACAGCCCTTATTGTAAATATTTCCCAAAAAACTCAGTCATCTTCAATTGTGAAAAGTTATTTACACGTTGGACAATATCCATAGTATGAGGCCATAATGGTAAGCGATAATAAACATTGGGAACTCCAAGAGAATCTAACCGTGCTTTTAACTCATCTGACTGACTGATTGGAACAAGGTCGTCAGAGGTTCCATGCAAAATCATTGTAGCAGGGTCGTTTTTATCAAGATAGTGAATTGGAGAGGCTTCCGTAAAAAGCTCTGGTGCTTCCTCAAAAGTATGACCCAAAAAAGAGGTTACCAACGAATGAGTTCTGGAATATTCGGTTGTTAGATCAGCCGGACCATAAATATCAACAACAGCTTTAATCCGATGATTATTTACAGCAACAGCCAAGCTATCACTTTTCATACCGGGATTTTTCCATTCGTAAGCAGCAAGAAGGGCAAGATGTGCTCCTGCAGAACCACCTATTAGTGCAATACGATCGGGATCATAACCATAGCTCGCCCCATTTTTGTAAAACCATTGAACTGCATCTGTAATATCCTCGGCACAAGCGGGATAAGGGCCATCTTTTAGTAACCTGTACGAGACAGTAGCTGTTATGTACCCTTTTTTTGCAAATGCAACAAGGTAAACCAAATAATCAGCTCGTTGGCCGCCACGCCATCCGCCTCCGTGAATAAAAACTAATAATGGTGCTGGCTTGACAATATTTTTTGGAATGTAAATATCGAGTTGAAGCGATTTCCCATTAATATTTTTGTATTCGATATTTTTTATTTCCTGAATATCTGAAGGAATATCAGGGGTTTTATTTATCAGTTCTTCCAAACCTATGCCTATAGCGAGAAAAGCCGGAGCTACAAAACGATAACCGAAAGGAGGTTTTTCCGGATTTAAGGCAGACCATATTCTTGGTGTAACCATCAAAAGGCAAAATAAAAGGAGTATCCCCAGAAAACCTAAAAGAATTCGTTTAAATATTTTATATTTCATAACCTGCATTATTTTAATTAATTACTAATTATTATTTAATTCCTGTAACATTTCTTTCAAATTTCGATGCAGGATTCCGGCAGTTTCAGAACCCAAAGAATTTTCTTCACCGTAAGGAGAATCATTTCTGTTATATGTAAATGGCGCATCAACATCCCATTGGCTTTTAGGCAGTATATAACCTATTTCATCGTTGGCCAGGCCAAATATGAATATGTATTTTCCTCCCATCATATCACGGACAGAAGGCACTTCCTGTGGTTCGATCTTGAAATCCTGACCCTCGGGAGCTTCAATTCCACCATTGATAATTTCGGGATATACTTCGCCGGGAAGTGTTGTGAATGAGAGCGGTCCTATTTTGAAAACTGCAAGTTCAGAACGCATATTCATCCATCCTGTTGTTCCACGATCCAAGATACCGAGTGTAGTTGCTAACCTAAACATTGTGTTATCTATTGGCAATAACAGAGTCCTTACAATAAGCGAAATTCCTGCAGTATCCACCTCTTCAACCGGTTTTTCCATCGCACTTAATGCCAATAGAGACAGTTGCTTTCCTTGTGC
>CAILKW010000210.1 GCA_903834845.1 uncultured Bacteroidia bacterium
ATTTTTGGCCCACGACAAAGGGAAATTAAGATCAGTTTTTTTGAAACTACTTGCATAAATTGCATGGCTTCGGTCGTCCTTCACAGCTTGTGATGCATTACCAACAAACCAACCGCGATCAAATCCTTCGGGACTTTGTTCTGCTGCACCTGTGAAATGCCAGTCACCATCCCAAATTTCTACCCAGGTATGATTACCGCTGTTATTAGACCAGAGTGGCGTGCCGGCAATACGTGCAGGCACCCCGACAGAGCGACATGCATCCACGAGGAGAACAGACAATCCCGTGCACGTCGCTACACCTGTCTCCATTGTTTCTAAGGGACCTTGATCCGGAGCTCTGCGCTTTGTTGAATATTTTACTTTGAGGAGTTTGAAGAGCTGTTCGTTTAATGCAATACCTGCCTCAGTAGCCGTTTTGCAATTTTTTACTATTGGCCAACAGATTTCGTACAGTCGTTTGCGCCAGTTATCTCTTGACTCTGTTACACTTGCATAAGGCAGAACATCATTTAGAAAGATTTCGTCAGGAATTTTTGATGTCCACGGAGCAGTCTGAACGGCTTTATAGGTCATTTCAAGATTATCAAGCAGAAATGAAGAAGTGAGTGAGTTTAAATCCCGAGGTGGCATATTCTCAATAAGGAACTGAAGACCTTTTCGTTGATTAGCCGGCACCTTCTCAAGAGCAAGTACTAATTCCTGACGGTTTGCTCCGGAGAGAGAAAGTGAAGATTCAGTTGCATCTGACCACCAACGGGTTCCTGTTGCTGTCTGTGAAAACACATTTCCAAAAGATAAAATAAAAATAAATAAAGGAAATAGTCGGCAGATCAAGGTATTAGAAAAAACAGAACGAATTTTTACAAAAAAAATTGCGGATTCAGCTTTTGTGATTTTAAGGGAAATTAAACTTTGCATTTTTTGGTTCTTAATTTTCAATTATTGTCATATTTTTTTCTTCCATCAGCCCGCGCTTTCATAAACTCATTTTCTTCATTAAGTTTATCAGCATATTTCTTTAGCCTGTCCTGATCTGTTTGGCATGGAACAAATCCCTCGAGTACAGCTCCGTTAGGTTTTATTTTAAGCCTGTCTTTTCCTTTGGAAATTATGGCTACAGCCTCGTCAAACTTAGGCTTTTCATTTCTGATCTTGTCGAGACAGGGGCTTAATTCGGGTCTTTCAAATGCTATCTGAGGGCCAACAGTTCTGTTGAAACCGTTGATTTTGTCAAAATCTGTCCCTGTAAGCTCTTTCAATCGTTTCATTTCCTGATCATCAAGAGGGCAACGTCCAGCAATATTATCGGGGTATGATGAATCGTAGGTAGGGTAATAAACAGCATTTAGATCCATCCAAGTATAAAGAACTCGTTTTTCGTCTTCACTTAGTTTTACGTCTTTATGATTGTTGTCAATTACTTTGGTAAGAAGGCTTGCATGGGCTCCCCAAGTGTAGGGCTGCTGAATTTCGGCGGGACCTGCTCCAATGACCGATATTTTTTTCTTTACATTTAGATCAATGTAAGAGGCGTTGAAAAAAGGGTTATTGTCGGCAGCAAGTATAAGTTTAGTTCGGTCTTTTTCATCAAAATCATGACAAGAAACGCAATACTTGTTAAATATGGGTTGAACTGTTTTAGTATATGAAAATGGCTCAGGTGTTTTGCCCATCCAGCCATTCATTGGCGTAGGGCTTCGGCGAAGTGCAACAGCCATTTTTCCAGTGGGAGGTGGGGGATTTATACGGTTTTCGTGACAACCAATACAACCATTTACTTCGCCCGATTGGACCATAGAACCGCTTCGCATTGATTGTATCATTTTCTTATCCTTGTCTAATACTTGGAAATAAACAAATTTATTGGATGGTACTTCAAAATATGTTGAGCCATCTTCTTCTACAGGAACCTCTCCAAGTATCATTTTATTTTCAAAGTTAGTCCAGTTCATTCCAGGACATTGCACCCCCTGTCCATTCCATGCTTTTGGAGTCCAATTAAGTTTTGGAGGAGATTCAATAACCCTTAAATATTTGACAGAACCAGGTTCAACTCCTTTCATGTGCGTCCCTTCATAAACATTTTGCACGTAAAATTTACCCGTTTGATTGGCATAATTTCGCATCTCAGTGATAACAGGAGGTTTAAACCGAATGGTTAATGGCTGTGCGTCGAATATGCTTTTTTCACCTTCGAGAAGTAGTGTTTCATTACCGGCATCGTCAGCAAGGAACAACCCCATCTTTTGTTTGTATTTTCCGTCTGTTTCGTTTAGAAATCTTGATACGAGAATCTGTTTCGCGTTAAGTGGAAAAGGGTCTTCATAGCGTAACGAGATTTTCCCGATATTATCAAAAGCACTTGTTCGGTAATCTCCCTTATCAATAATATCAATAGCATTTGACGGCCAGATTTGAACCACCGATTGTGCTCCGTCAACGCCTTTTCGCCTGTCAATTACAGCAAGTGCCCCCCAGGGGAGATCGTGGCACGCTCCGAAAATGCAGACAACAAGTGAACTTGCGGGTATGGCACGACCATCAATTATACCACCGGGAGAAGCCATGTTATTACCATAATATATGGCGTGCTTTGTTCCATCAGGATTAACTGTCCAAAGTCCTTGAGCATCCCCAAAATTACGGTCAACATATTCCCAACGGTCATACAAAATGCGACCATCATTCAGAAGTGCGGAATGACCCTCAAAAAGGGTACTCTTCCCAATCTGGGTAATGTTGGCACCATCACCTTCCATCCGGTATAAATTACACATAATGTGACGATTACACATGCAATATTTGGGTTCGCGCGAACTGCTGAAAACAATAGAGCCATCTGGCAAATAAAGAGGATCAATATCTGAAACGTTGAATGCAAAAGTAAGTTGCCTCAAATTTGAACCATCTGTACCTATTTCATAGATATGATAAAAATCATCCTTGTTATTTCGCATCGAAAACAGTACCTTTTTCCCATCGAAGGAAACTTCAGGATCTCGGATGATCCCTTCTTTTGACTCAAGAATAACACGTGATTGGTTTGTACTAAGATTTAGTGCTTTAAGTGCAGAATTACCAACAAAACTCTTTTCGCTGATTTCACCCTTTTGAAACATCGTCTCAGTATTATGGTGATCTTTAGTATATTGAAGTCGTTCAACATATAGAATTTCTGAAATTTCTTTTCCAAGATATTGCAGATTGTTCTTACTCTGTCCGTTTAAGCTGAGAACTAACATAACAAATAAACAAACAGCAAGGATAGTTTTAAAAAACTTTTCTATTATCATAAATAAATATTTTTTGCAAATTTAACTTTAATAACTAATTTGTATCTTTTATTCTTGTTAAAAGGGTTAATCAATTAAACAATTCATAAACAGCAATTTCTTTGGCGAGGCCAGGATAATAATTTTATTGCAGCACTTTCATTATTTGTAATTTGTTTAATTTCAAATTTACGAAAAATGATTTTATAATATGATAATAAAACTTTACAAAAATAATCGGGTGCTCCTTAACGCAGCACCCGATTAAAATATTTCAAAACCTGCCGAATCTAAAGAATGACCTTGAAATCGGTATAGAATGTATCAATTGCCGTTGTTTCAGGCAGGAAAAGTGTTTGATATTTCAAATCTGAGGCCATGTCGGTAAGAATGGTTGAAGTTTGAGACATAGGAACTTTTACTGTAACCAAAGCACCCGATAGGTTTTTATAGACAAGATCGCACCGTACACCTTTATCAACAGCACCCGACCAAGTGATGGTTATCTTTCCGCTTACTAATGCGGTCTTGCTTGAGATTACCCTGTTTCCGAGCATTGCCTGAAACCTGTCGCCGTAAACGTTTCCGGTTACTTCGAATGGCAAAGATTTGTGTCCATATTTGTCAATGCTTACATACTTAAAGATATAGCCCTTTTCAGCCATATTGTTAAGCATTGTTTTCCAAGATCCTGTTTTCTGGCTAATCGCTACGCTAAGGGAATCTTTGTAATCGTTCCAGTAAATCCGCATGGTCTCAATCCTTTGAGAAATAATAAACATCTCCATTTGGATACGTCCTTTTCCAGCTCCGGGAGCAACACTATCTACTTTTGCCGCATAAATAATTTCACCCACATTCAAGTACGGAGAATGTAAATCATTCATCTTATTGCAAGACGGTGTAAGAAAAACCGTCAACGCTATGCAGATTATATATAAACTATTGAATTTCATAATACTGATTTAGTATGTAATGCTATTTTTGTCTGTTATCACCAAAAAACTGTAGTTCTGATATGTGAAGGAAATCACCGTCAGACCAGCTTTGAAGTGCCTTGATTCGGATATATCTCACCTTAGGGTTCATGGGCGAATTTATGAACTCCTCTCCGGCTGCTGCCCAGGCTTTGTCTTCGGCCGAAACCTGACCGACAGGCAATCCGGAGGGTTTAATGGAATTACAAGTCATTAGAAGTTTCCAGCTTGCCCAATTACCTGTTGGATCAAGTAATTCCGAACCATAAACTTCAAATTTTTTCAAATTTCCGTGCATATAAATCCATGTACTTTGTCGTTGCCATTCTATAATACGGCTGACTTTCCCGGTAACACCCAGATCAATTGTAAACGCGTGCGGCCAACGTCCGGTACCATTACCTGTATGAAAGCCCTGATCTCCGATAACTCCGTCAAAAATGTTGGTCAACACCCAACCCCAGGCACTTGGTTCATCTCCTGGAAGTGACACTGCCCTGAACTTCAGACGGTCGAATTTGGTTTCATACAATGGTATTAAGGTGAATTTTTTTATATCACTACGATTTCCCCAGCGATCCTGAATATAGATTCCGAAATTGGCTGGTATTGTATCCATTCCCCTGGCAGCACCTTCGCCTGCCGCCATGGTGCTGTAGTAAGTTTGTATGGGTACATATTCCTTGTTGTTGTCCTCTTTCAGGAGTACAACAGAAACCTCCGCCCTCGTGGTATTGTTCCAGTAAGCATGAACCCCACCAAAATCCGCCACAAGACTCATCGTTTTGCCAATAGTAATAACTGACGGTTCAAGCGGGTTTATGGAAATTGTTACCGGGGCAGATTCATTTCTGCTACGATCAACCGCAATAAGGGTAATTTCACGCGGAAGCATGTCGCCAAAACCGGCAACCCTAAGTGTGTCAGTGTACATGGAAGCCCTTGATTCGCTTTTTACACCATCTTTCAGGATGAAGACTGCTTTTATATAAAGAAGGTCTTCATCCGAAGGCAGTTTATATGTAAGAATTGCACCGCCGGGGGTGTTTTGAACTTTAACATTAGAAATGGCTCCTGGAGGAACACTGTCTAAGGGCTGCTGACCAACTGGTTCATCTTTACAAGCAAAAGCAATGAATACCAGGACTACTAACAATAGAAAATAATTTTTCATTTTACATTTATTTTAAAGTTAGACAAATGAACTAAAAATAACTACCAACCGTAGTTTTGAAGAAGGTTTTTATTAACTGTCAGATCTGCTTCTTTGATCGGCCAGAAATAGTCCTTCACCGAGAATTTTGTAGGAACCTGAGCTACGAGCACAACTTTATAAAAATCTTCGATGGTTTCTCCGGCAATGTTCCAGCCCAACGGCTGTTCATTCAAAACACTAATTTCTTTCCAGCGACGGATGTCCCAGAACCGTTTCCCTTCGAAAGCGAGTTCTATTGTCCGTTCCTGGTGGATAATCTGTCGCAAACCATCTTTTGTATCTGGTTTATTTGGTTTGTTGGAATATGTTAACCATGATTCTTTTACTCCTTTTAATCCGGCACGTTTCCTGATCAGATCAAGATAATTGAAAACCGGAGCAGACGGACCGCTAAACTCATTCAAAGCCTCAGCATACATCAGGTAGAGGTCAGCCAGACGTAGAACAGGGAATGGGTAGTATTCCACACTGGTACTGGTTGCAGTTTGTCCGTTTTTAAAACTATGCATTTTTTTAACACAATAACCGGTAATCGAAAAGTTTCCCGAAGTACTTACCCTGCCCGATACCCCTTTATTAAAAAAATCAGCGTATTTAACGGTTGAAGGGAATGAGTAATAACCATTTCCGAAATAGACACCTCTGTCGAAACCGAGACTGGCATAGAAGCGAGATTCGCGGTTATAATGAGCATAAGCTGTTTTCTCACCTTTTTGTACAAAGTATATTTCATTTCCTGCAGATACTTCAGGTCTTACTTTAAACCTGTTGTCGTACCAGCTGTTGGATTGCCATGTCAGGTCTTCGTCAATAGGGACACCATTACTTGAATAATATTTATCAACCATCTTCAATGTCGGCGACCATTCGGTTCTCACATTGTTTGATAACTCTGCATTGATACGAATGATTTTGGCTTGCGAACAAATCGAAAGAAAGTTGTTGTCGTAACTGGTGTTACCCCAGATAAGCTCCTTGTTCCAACGGTCACAAATTGCCTGACGATAAGTTACCTCCAGCTTGAATGGATCAGGTGAAAGAGTAGCCTGTGGATCAACGATATCATAAAGAGCTTTTTTCTGGAGAAGGCATGTGTCTATTGCTTCCTTTGCAGCATCAGCAGCCAGTTTCCATTTGTTGGGATCATAAGTTTGCGGAAACAAAACTGTACCCTTGTTATCAATCATGTTTGCATAGTCGGTATTTCCGTTAAACAAAGGGCTTGCAGCAAAAAGCAGTAATTCGGCTCTAATGCCTAATGCTCCTAATTTATCAATTCGTCCAGCCTCTGTTCCTTCAACAACCTCCGCCGCATTTGGAAGATCCCTTGCAGCCTCTTTCAAAAGGTCGGCTATGTATTTCACCACTTTTTCAATAGGTTCCCGATAAACCTGAACTTCATCAACACCGGCTGAGATGGGTTGATTAACGTCTATAATCGGGATTGGGCCATAAGCTTTAAAAAGGTAATAATGGTAATATGCTTTGAGGAATTTTACTTCTGCCACCCATCTTGTTTTTTCATAAGGTGGAAGATCGAGTATTTTATCAACATTTTCGAGGAAAATATTGCAATCACGGATACCTCTCCAAAGAGCCTTCGCGCTGTTTTCACCATCCCAAAAATTGAGTACAGGAGAAGTTGAAGATTGGAAACCGCGCTGTATCAGCACATTAGGCCACGGTGCACCAATTCCGTAAAAATACCAAGTTTCGTCTGAACCGCATAAAGCAGGGTCTATATTCACCCCTCCAAGCTGAGGACGGTAACTGTAACAAGTGTAAAGGTACTTTAGAGCAGCCGTTCTGTTTCTGAATGAGTAATCAATGGTAGCTACATTGTCAGGAACAATATCAAGGTAATTGCATGAACCAAAACTAATCAGTAATGTAAATGCCACAAATATTTTATGTAAATTTTTCATAAAAACCAGATGTTTTAAAAGGAGAGTTGAAGTCCAAAGTTATACACTTTCTGTATTGGATAGCCTAAGCCATTACCCCCCATTTCAGGATCCCAAAGTTTAAACTTACTAAATGTAAGAAGATTTGTTCCACTAAAATAAAGGCGCAAGTTAGTCATTTTTGCACGTGAAATGATTTTTGCAGGAAAAGTATAACCAAATTCAACAGATTTCAAACGAATAAACGAACCATCGCGCATAAACCAGTTGGAAGTCCGGCTATTGTTTGAGATTACGTTTTCAGAAAGCCGTGGCCATAAAGCATATAAATTGCGGTTATCCTCCGACCAGTGGTCGTCAGCATAAGCTTTTAACAAAGCATTATTAATGATTTTACCGGGTTCAGGGTCTGTTGAAGGGTGATAATTTGCAAACGGGCTGGTTGCATTAATATCAATCCAGAACGATTCCCTGGCAAGCCCTTGGAAGAAACAAGAGAGGTCGAACCCCTTGTATCCGCCCGATAAGCCGAAACCGTAAACAATCTCAGGACTGGTAGGATAACCCATAGGAACCATATCGAGGTCGGTAATTTTACCATCCTTGTTAATATCTTTGTACTTGATATCACCTGCCTTGTAATCTCCAAATTGTACAGGGGAGTTGCGGACTTCTTCTTCATCAACAAACAGACGTTCTGCAACATAACCCCAGGTTTGATTCAATGAATAGCCAACTCGCGATTTCCAGGGTGTAGTTGAATAATCAGGCTCTTCATAAGTAGTAAATTTGCTGGTAGCATAAGTGAAGTTTGCCATTCCTGTCAGCCAAAGATCTTTATTAAACGAGTGGTTGTAGTTCACCGAGATATCTATCCCTTTACTTGAAGCTTCTCCTACATTTGCCCGTGTAACAGCCTGAAGACCCATCGTTGTTGGTATGGAAGAACGGCTCATAAGGATATTTGAACGATTTTCACTAAACACATCGGCCTGAATATCAAAAGAATTCCATAAGCCCATTTCCAAACCAATATTTAGTTTTTCGGCTGTCTCCCAAGTTATGTTATCATTTGGATAACGGGAAATTGAGATTCCGTTCAAAGTAGTATTTCCATAAGTACCAAAAGAGGAGGCCACCGCAGCGTTATTCATGTTTACATTAGAAAGGTAGAAGAACCGGTCATTTTCATCACCAATCGCATCGTTCCCTACTAATCCGTAAGTACCTTTAAATTTCAATTTGTTGACTACCTTTTTCATACCTTCACTCCAAAATTTTTCGTTAGAGATATACCATCCTATCCCTGCTGATGGAAAGAATCCGAAACGCTCTTTCTTTGAGAAACGCTCTGAACCATTGTAACCAAAGTTAAGTTCACCAAAATAGCGCGAGTCATAAGCATAGGTGGCACGTCCTGCCAAACTAATATTCCTGTATGGAAGTGATTTCTGAAGATCACCTGCATTGGCAAACAATTGTTCACGCATAGTATATACCAATAATCCGCTTACCGCATGTTTTTCATTGTAGGTTTGCATCCAGTTTAATGCAGTCTCAAAATAGGTTGTTGAATTAATATCCTTCGTCCCCTCTCTGTAATCAAGATATTCTGTACCAGTCAGTTCATTTAGAGTTGTCAGAGTGTACTGATCTGTGGCTTTGTCGTACATCATTGGCTGATAGTAGAAAGGATTATAAAAACGGGATACATCAAAATAGGAGTACCGGTTAGTATTGAACAAGCCACGCAGCGAAAGCCCTTTCGTGATAAAGTCGAGCTGTTGTTTTAATTCAAATTGTGCAGACATCTGTGAAGTGGTGTAATCTTTATAACCTTTTGTCATATCAGCATAAGGATTAACATACTGTGCTTTGTCGTAGTTACCAAACAGAATGTGTTGGGTAAATATGTTGGCTTTGTCCGGTGGAAAATAGGCTGGGAAAAGCACAGGGTTTGCTCTCATAACTTTTTGAAACAATCCTTCACCGCCATCTATAGGCCCGGAATAGTCGTCAAAAGATCCCTGTAAACGAACAACAGCTTCAGTAGTCTTTGTGATATTGATATTGACATTTGAACGGAGCATGTACCGTTTCAGCTTGATGTTATTGTTAAAGTTATTTTGTTTGTCCACGTTTAGCATCCCATTATCATTACTGACGCTGCCTGCAAGATAATAACGGGCAATTTTTCCGCCACCGCTCACATTAAAATTCAATCGTTGGTTAATGGCCTGATCCTTAAACATGATTTTATACCAATCGTTGGCAGGATAAACATAAGGATTGCCTCCGGCAATTGTAGCCTCAATTTTATTTGGTGAATAATAGGTAAGCCCCATAGGATTGCGTGTAAGAACGGACTCGTTATGCAATCGCATATAGGTAATCGGATCGGCAAGTTCTACCATACTTGTTGGTTTGGATATGGCATTTTCGTATCTGACACTGATCTGTGCTTTTCCTTCTGCACCTTCTTTGGTTGTTACCAGAATTACCCCGTTGGCACCACGTGAGCCATAAAGGGCAGTTGCAGTTGCATCCTTCATAATGGAAAAACTGGCAATATCATCGGTCTGAATACGTGATAGTTCCTGAGTAGTAACCTCGTTATTGTCAATCAGGATAAGCGGGTCTTTTTTGTAACCGAATGTTGTAACACCACGGATAAAAAACTGGGCATTGTCCTTACCCGGTTCTCCGCTTCTTTGGTACGAAATCAACCCTGACATGCGACCCGCCAAAGCAGTGGTAAGATTGCTGGAAGGGATTTTTAGTTCCGCTGGCTTAATGGTAGTAATTGAAGCGATTACGCTCTCCTTCTTTTGTTTGGCAAATGCAACTACAGTAACATCTTCGAGTTGTTCTGTGGTAGTTTTCAGCGATATATGAACGGCTGTTTTGTTTTCAACTCTAATTTTCTGAGTCTCATAACCAATGAAAGAAACCAGAATTACAGAGTTAGGCTCAACGTTAATACTAAATGCACCGTCAACACTTGTAACTGTACCTTTAGTTGTCCCCTCAATCATTACAGTTGCCCCAGGTACAGGTTTCCCGTCTTCATCATAAACTGTACCGGTCAACTTCGTGGTCTGTGGCTGTGGTGCGTTATTAATCAATACACTACTCTCTTTTTGTTTGATTGATCTTTCTGAAATTTCAAAAGGAATTGCGGCAAAACCTGAAGCTATATTCAGCATCGAAGCAACGATTACGATGCTTACTCTCAAAAAAAACTTTACGTCTCCATAAGGAGTCTGATAGAAATAATTTTTTTGCATAGATTTGTAAAAGTTTATTTTATTATTTGAATTTTCTTAGGATTATTATCCTTATTGCTCTGATTTTATCACCTGCAGGAATTAATTTTCACCTCTCACTCCCGCAATTGTTTTCATTTTTTTCCTCCTTTCGTTTCCATTAAACATTTTTGAACTTTAAATTTGTTTTAGTTTCATATTTAAAACAGAGTTTCATATTTAAATTAAGCAAATTTACAGGAATTAATTTGTATTTCCAATAATAATTTTACCAAATTTTGGACATTTCAGTTAATATATTGCACTATTCCGATATTTTATTGTTAAAATTTACTTATCTTTGTGAAATTTCTAGTTCAAACTATTAATATAGACCTTTATGTGCCCTGAAGAAATTGGACAATCGATTTCCGTAGAGTTGAAAAATATTGCACATCTGCGATTTGACAGATCGGAGAGATACTCAAATATCAACAGTCCCTTCTCGCGAATGTATTTAATTACCGAGGGTGAAGGACAATTGGCAATCGGTAGCGAAACAATCAAACTCGAAGCGGGTAACCTATACCTTATTCCCAGTTATACAACCTGCTCATATCTCTTTAATGAAGGCCTTGCCCACATCTATATACATTTCAGTCTAACTACTGACAATGGCATCAATATATATCACCTTTTTTCAATATTCAATAAAATCGCTGCTACGGACTTGGATATACAACTGTTTAACAGATTATTGGATATCAAACCTGATATGGAACTTCCACATCACGACCCTCTGATCTATCAGACCAAACCCTGGCTCGTAAAGAAAACAAATTACCTATCACTTAGTCAACATCTTGAAGCTGTGGGAATTATCAAACAACTATTTTCACATTTTTTGAGTTCCGAGAGCGAAAACAACATGAGCAGTTTCCTGATTTATAAAATACAGCCTATTCTGGTTTATATCCAGAATAATTTACACATTGACATCTCAATTGATGAACTTGCCACTTTAGCTTGTTTTTCTTCTGATCACTTCACCAGAATATTCAAATCAATCATAGGTATTGCACCTTGTGAATTTATTATTCGGAAGCGTATCGAAAAAGCTCAATTTCTGTTACTTACTACCGATTTGACACAGTCACAAATAATAGAAAAGACGAACTTTAAAAGTGTATCATATTTCTGCCGTATTTTCAAAAAATACACAACCTACTCACCATCAACATATAGAAAACAACGAGGCGAAATAAAAACAAAATCCCTTTTTTAGTTGTATATTTACCCTTTATATCGTTATGATTGTTTAACCCTAAAAAATTCAAAGCAATGTTTTTAATCATTATTGGAATTATAGTCGTTGGTTTTGGTTATGTTCTTTCCAAAACAGAATCACCTGCAAAGTCGTACAACGGAATCATCAGGATTGCCGGATTTCTTATTGTATTTGTAGGTTTGAGTTTATCATCCGTAAAACAGATTGAGCCGGGCGATGTTGGCGTTCAAAAACTCTTCGGGAAAGTAAGTAATAGTATTCTTGAAAGCGGACTAAATTTGATTAATCCCCTGGTTATAGTTGAAACTTTCAATGTTCGAACCCAGAATTATACTATGTCGGGGGTGCAGGACGAGGGTGACAAAATGGGTGATGATGCCATACATGTTTTATCTGCCGATGGTCTTGAGGTCATTATAGATTTAACAGTACTTTACAAGGTAATTCCTGTTGAGGCTCCGCGTATTTTAAAAGAAATAGGAACCGACTACCGTAATACCATTGTTCGTCCTATCTGTCGGACAAAAATTAGGGATAATGCCGTATATTATGATGCAGTAGCATTGTATTCAACCAAACGAGACGAATTTCAGGCACGGATTTTTAAAACAATTGAAACTGATTTTAAGAGCAGAGGTTTAGTACTTGAACAACTCTTGGTTCGTAATATCACCCTGCCTGCATCGGTTAAATCGGCTATCGAATCAAAAATCAATGCAGAACAGGAAGCACAGAAAATGACCTTCGTTCTTCAGAAGGAAAAACAGGAAGCCGAACGAAAAAGGGTTGAGGCACAAGGGATAGCCGATTATCAGACAATTTTGAGTACAGGGCTAAGCGACAAGCAATTGCAATACGAAATGATTAAAGCCATTGCAACATCACCAAACGCTAAACTCATTATAATGGACAGTAAAAGAAATACTCCGCTTATTTTGGATGCAAAATAAAAATGACGAACAAGTTTCATTTAAATTGAATGAAACCCCATTTTTCTGGTGCATGCATATTAATTGTTCCTTGTGGCGACCAAACCCAGTTATCTTCGGGGAATGGTTTGCCGGTTTTAGGATTTATCACTTTTTTATAGTTACCATTTTCAATATAGGTTTTCCACTCAACTCTCGAAAAATTAATCCGCCATTGGTTTCCTGATTTTACAGGCAAAACAATGGCGGTATCAGCGAATGACTTCATCGGAAAAGCAATTTCAACAGTCCAACAAGTATCGGTATCAGCAGGATTATTCACTGTCCCGGCAACCGATACTGCCGACAATACTCCATCGTAATTCCACTCTGTCAGTGCTTTACCACCATCTCGGTATGGTTTGGTCAGCATCAGATCCCATTGGGTATTCAATGCATTCATTTCATATTCATAGTATTTATAGGTGTCGCCATCAGGGTCAATAAAGACTTCGAAGTCGTTGTCATAAAAAATCACTGTATCGCGCTGCCTCAGATTTGCCCAAATATGCGGTTCATATAATTCAGCCAAAACATATAAATAATCGTTATTCCACAACATTTTAGCACGTGTATGAAAACGAGGTACTGGCTTCCGGCTACCTTCTATATCACAAAAATCATCAGTCCATTGAGCTTTTTGCCAGGATTTTTCCGTAGCTTTACCATCAATAGTAATCGGACTATCAGTGCGGTAGCACAAATACCTTTTCGGTAACGCAGTTTCCTGACATTGAGAAGTAAATGAAAAGATAAACATGAGGCAAAAAAGACAAAAAAGTTGGGTATTTAACGTGTGTTTAAAATTCATTTTGAGTATTTTTAATAATAGTGAAAAGCTAAACTCATTGACATACTGATGCGATGACTTCGGGTCAAGGTATTACTACTATATGCGGATTAAAACCTTACATACCCTTTGAGAGTTCCGCATTTCTGACCAACGCCTGATCCGTGAGGACAAATAGTATATGAACCTACCTTTGCAGGAACAATAAAAACTTCGGCATAGTGAACTACAAAAGGTTCAAATGTTTTATTTGGGCATTCAACGAGTACCTCTTCGCCTTCAATAAGACAAATTACCTGAACTCCTCCATTTGTAGTGTGGTCAACTTTTTTTGTGAACCAATGCCTCCGGGTTTCGATAAACTCACGTTCGTGCAATCCTGTTCTTTCTTCTATCCATCCATCACCTTCAGCAACTTTTTCAATACTGTTTACAAGATTTTTGCGCGTCCATTCCGTAGTTCTGTCCCACTGAATGTTCTTTTTACCATGTTCAATATTGATTGGTCGTGGTTTGCCATCCATCCCCAAACGCCCCCAATCCCATAGTTTGAAAGTGAAAATATATGGCGTTGCACTGATTTCGAGTACCATGCTGTTTTTTCCAGAGCAATGAACTGTTCCTGCCGGAATTAAAACATGGTCGTGCTTTTTTACTGGCCAAGTCTGTACATGCCGTTCTGCAACGAATGGTTTTCCACTCGACTGGGCTTCTTCCAATTCGCTCATCATTGTCTCTGGATTCACTCCTTCACGCAGACCAAGATAAACAATAGCATCGTCTTCGGTATCCATCATATAATAACTCTCATCCTGAGTGTAATGCATCCCGAATTTTTCTTGTATATATTCCGTAAGCGGATGAACTTGAAGGCTTAAATGCCCTCCTTCCATAGTGTCGAGGTAATCGAAACGGATAGGAAATTCATCTCCAAAACGACCGTGAACTGCATCCCCCATCAGTTCGCGAGGATGACGGAAAACAAGGTTAATTGAGGGTATTTCAATAACATCATCATTAAATTTAAGCAAAAGACTGTTTTCTTCGGGTACGCAATTGAAACACCATGCGTAATTTTGAGGATCAGGATCGAGATTGCAAACCTCTTTCATCCATTGTCCGCCCCATGGTCCCGGATCAAAAAACGGAACAACACTTAATGGACGGTTGACAGCCAATTCCAAGCCTTCGAGAATGGCTTTTCCCTCAACTAATTTTGGCTCTCCTGTTTTGTTGGTATCTAGAAGAAAATCCCATTTGTCGAACAATGTTTTTTTCAAACGGTCGCACACTCGCCAATCTACAAAGAAACCTTGTTTGTAAAGCAACATCCAGTCTGATGTATCGCGGTTTTTCATCCCGAGATTATCAATAAGATGGTTGCGCATCCTTAATTGGATTTCCCAGCGTGCCATATCGGCATAAACCAACAAATCGGGTTGAGGACAGATTAATGCGGCACCACTTCCGTAAATCAAAATTATACCTTCTTTAACCGATTCAACTTCAGTCCGGATTGCTAAAACCTTATTATAGTCGAAAAAAGCATCTAATGTCAATCTTGTGAGATAGCCAAAGATTCTGTCGTTGGTAACATCGGGAAATACTAATTTTTTGATTTCTTCTTCAGGAAGCATAAAATCGGCAGCCTGAATAAAACAAGTATGATTTACACCTTTTTTTAAGTTGTCAACCAATTCTTCATGAATAACACCTTGATAGGTTTCAATCACTACTATTGTTTTCAGTTGCTTAGAAGCTTCAACTTCACAGTTTAACCGTGTACAAATGTCTTCCCACCCTTTTTCAACTTTATAATGAAGGTTATTACACTCAATTACCGGATGATTGTTGAACCTTGATGCTTTTTTCAAATATTTTTTTGACATTATTTTTCTATTTTGACTTATGACCACGAGACTTTAAGTTAGGAGACTCAGTGTCTTTACTGAATTCGTTTTCCAGCTCTTCAAGTGTTTTACCTTTGGTTTCAGGGACGTAATGCCACACATACAGGAGGTTGGCAAGACAAATGATTGCAAAAATAAGGAAAGTAATACCTCCGCTTAGTTTTTCGAGCATAACAGGAAAAGTGATAGTTACAATAGCACATGCACTCCAAAGAGCCACAATCGCCAGTGACATCCCTTTGCTTCTAAGGCGGTTAGGAAACAATTCAGTCGCAACCACCCAGAGTGCCGGGCCAAGAGAAGCAGCAAAAAAAGCAATGTAGCCGAGAATAAACAGAAGCACCATGATGCCGGTTGTATGCTTCGTAAAATACAAGAAAGACAGACCTGCGAGCATAATCGTCATACCAGCTGAACCGATTAAAATCAGTTTCTTACGACCAAACCGATCAATCATAACCATTGCCACAATGGTAAAAATCAAATTTGTTCCACCAATAAGAATTGTCTGTAACAATGCCGAATTGTTTGATTGACCCACATTGGCAAAAATCTTCGGCGCGTAATACATTATAGTATTGATTCCTGTAATCTGCTGGAATACAGCAAGAATTATTCCTATAAACAGAAGTGGTCTGATTTTAGGTTCAAGCAAATCAAGGTAATATGATTCCTCCAGAACATCTAAGGTTTCTACGATTTCAAAAAGTTCATTTTCTGCATTTTCCGTACCTGAAGTTTTAATTAATACACGAAGGCTTTCACTATGTCTTCCCTGGGCTGCCAGCCAACGGGGACTTTCGGGAACGAAAAACAAACTGAAAAACAGTAGAACAGCCGGAGCTGCCATCACGAGTAACATAAATCTCCAGTTGTTTTCCCCAGTGTTAACCAACAAATAATTGCTGAAAAATGCGATAAGAATACCAGCTACGATTGCCAATTGATTTAATGAAACGAGAGCTCCTCTGTATTTTGCCGGAGAGAGTTCGGCAATGTACATTGGTGAAAGGATTGACGCAATTCCAACAGCAATTCCACCTAAAACTCTGGAAACAACAAAAATAAATAGCTCATTGGCAGTAGCACTTCCAATGGCCGAAACAAAAAATAGTAAGGCAGCAAGCATCAGAACTTTTTTACGTCCGTAAAGGTCGCCTGCTTTACCTGCAATAATAACTCCGGCGATACAACCAAGTAATAAACTGCTTACTGTCCATCCAAGACCTGCTTCGCTAAGTCCAAAGTAGGGCTGAATAAAATTTATGGTTCCTGAAATAACAGCTGTATCGAATCCGAATAATAGTCCTCCAAGAGCGGCAACTATTGATATTAAAACTACATAACCCTTCATATTTTTGGTGTATTACTCTTATTCTACTCTGATTATCAAAACGCCCCATGCAGGTATTTCAAGACCGCCACTTGTTTCCTGAACCTTATCTTC